>CAZYHO010000102.1:0-9254 GCA_964647495.1 uncultured Akkermansia sp.
GTTTTCAGATTGCGATTGTTGATCCCGATGATTCTGGCGTCGAGGTCGAGGGCGCGTTCGAGTTCGTCGCGGTCGTGCACCTCGACGAGGACGTCGAGCTGAAACGCGTGGGCGCACTGCTGGAGGCGGGCGAGTTCATCGTCGGTGAGCGCGGCGACGATGAGCAGGATGGCGTCGGCGCCGGCGATGACGGCCTCGTAGATCTGCGCTTCATGCAGGATGAAATCCTTGCGCAACACCGGAACGCCGACGACCTGGCGGATTTGCGTGAGATAGCCGAGGCGGCCCTGGAAGAACCGTTCGTCGGTCAGGACGGAGATCGCGCTGGCGCCGGCCTGGGCATAGAGCCTGGCCTGGTTCACCGGGTCGACGGATTCGGCGATGACCCCCGCCGAGGGAGACGCCTTTTTGACTTCGGCGATCAAGCCCAGCCCATCGGCTTCGAGGTCGATGGCCCGGGCCAGTGAACGGAAATCGTTCCGGCGCGCGGCCTCGTGCCGGTATTTTTCTTCCAGCGGCAGCAGACGGGCGATCTCGGTGCGCTTGTGCGCCAGTATTTCTTGGAGCTTGTCCATAAGCGGCCGCCGACTTTAGCCGGATCGGCCGGGGACGCAAAGAGTACGCGACACTCCGCGGTGAATTTGGCGGGGGCGGGGCGGGGGTGTGCGGCGGGTGATCGGCTTCGGACTTGCGCCGGCGCCGTTCACCGCCAACTTCTTCCGGCTTTGTCGACACCCCAACCTACCGCCCCGCCCGGTTCTCCTGCTCAGCCCGCACCGCCGACACCACCGCCGACACCGGTGGCCGGGGGTGGGTGGAGTCTGTTCACGCCGAAGCATGTGAAGCACGGCAAACTTCTGCTCGAAGGCGTGCAAAAGTTCATTCACTACAAGCGCGACATCCTGAAGCCCGGGCAGCTTGCGGAAATCGAGGCGCACCGCGACCAGCTCAAGGAGGCGCTGGTGGCCCGCGACGCCGGCCGGATCCGGGAACTGGAAGTCGCCTTGACGGGGATCTGTGAAGCCGCGGCGCCGTCCACGCCGGATGCCGGCACCCGCGACTGGATCGAATCGCTGATCGTCTGTGCGGTCATCGTTTTCGCCATCCGGGCGTATTTCCTCCAGCCGTTCAAAATTCCGACCGGCTCGATGCAGCCGACGCTCAACGGGATCGTCGCCACCCGCCTGGACGCGGACGCTCCGACGCCGAATCCCGTCGTCAAAGGATGGGAACTGGTGTCCCGCGGCCGGAACTACGTGCGGGTCGAAGCGCCCTGCGACGGCCATCTGGTGGCAGTGGACGCCAACGTGCTGCGCCAGCTCCGTCTTTTCGTCACGCTGACACGTCTCCACTTCGAGGATGCCTCGGGACGGAAACACACGTCCCTGGTGTGGGCTCCGGCGCTGCAGCTCGTCGGGCTGCAGGATGGCCAGGGTGCGGCGATCGATTCGCGGACCAGCGGCCTCTGGCTCGCGCGTGACCAGATCGGCCGGGGACGGGGTCTGGAAGTGACCAACACCCGGACCGGCGAAGTGACGGTGCATCAGCGGATTCCGGTGAAAAAAGGCCAGGTCCTCGCGGCGGGAACGGTCGATTCCGGAGACATGGTGCTGGTCGACAAGGTGAGCTACCATTTCCGCCAGCCTCGCCGTGGCGAAGTTTTCGTCTTCAATACAAGGAACATCCGCGACATCCAGGGCATGCTGCCTCCCCAGGAGGGATCGCAGCACTACATCAAGCGGCTCACCGGGCTGCCCGGGGACAGCCTTTCGGTGAAGGAGGACGGCGGGCCATTGTGGGTCAACGGCAGTGAAGCCACCGAGAAATACATCCGCCGCGTCTTCGAGGGCAAAGCGAACGACAGCCCGGGCGGCTACCGGGGGTATTCGATTTTCGGGACGCAGATGCACAGCCCGCCTTGGGGCACTCCCGGACCGCCACAGGAAGGGTATTTCGCCATGGGCGACAACAGCTACAACAGCTACGACAGCCGGTACTGGGGCGCCGTCCCGGAGGAAAACCTCGTCGGTCCGGGCTTTTTCGCGCTCTGGCCGATCACCACCGGCCACTGGGGCCTGATCAAATAGGGGCAGCGGGCGGCGGACGCGGGCGGCGGGAGCCGGAGCGAGCTGGTCCGGGTTACGGAGCGTCCACCGCGGCGCGTCCGAGTCCTTCTCGGAGGGCGCGCAATGTATCGCGGTCGGTGATTTTCGCGCCGTCGGAGCCGGTGAGGTAAAAGCTGTCCTGCGCGCCGCCCTTGTCGGTATTGATCCGCGCGTGGGCGACCTCCAGCCCGAGACCGCCGATCACGCGGAAGATGTCGCTGAGCAGGCCGAGGCGGTCGACGGCATCGAGTTCGACCACGGTATAGCGCGGGTTCAATTCGTTGCTGAGATAGACGCGAGTGGGGAATTCGGCCTTGAGCTGCCGGAATTCGTCATCGTCCCGGTCCTCCGGATCGACCGGTGGCCGGAGGGCGGCCCAGTCGGGTTCCTCGGTGGTGAACACATCGGCGATGAGCCGTTCGAATCGGCGGAGGACGCGTTCGTCGGCCACCGGCTCGAGTTTTGTCGTGCAGACGCGGAAAATGTCGAACACGACGCCGTCTTTCCGCAGAAAGAAATCGGCGCTCAGGATGTTCAGCCCGCAGCGGGACAGGCAGCCGGCCACGCGCGCGAGCAGGAGCGAGCGGTCGCGCGTCACGAGCGTCAGTTCGCTGCACACCCGCTCGGGGATCGTCCGCCACCGGTAGACCGGCAGGATTGGCTCGCCGGTTTCGTTGAGCTGCTCCGCCTTGAAGAATTCGCGGAAGAGCCGGAGTTGGCTGGCCACGCGGTGCGCGCTGCGGAACGCGAAATACCGCTCCGGCATGCCGTCGAAGTGAGCGGCGATCTCGTCGGCCCAGCCCGGCCCGAGTTTTTCCGCCAGTTCGGCGCGAAATTCGGCGCGATCCGACTGGCGCACCTGCGCCTCGAAGCCCGGCCGGTCGGCGAAGAACGTTTCGGTGCTCCGGTAGAGCTGAAGCATGAGCGATTGCTTGAACCCGCTCCATGCGGTTTCGCTCGTTCCTTTGCTGTCGGCGTAGGTCATGACGAGCAGGGCGTCGAGCCATGGTTTTTCGCGCACGCTGGAGGCGAAATCCCCGATGACGGCGGGATCTTCAATGTTCTGCTGCGTGGCGGTGCGGAAGAGGCTCAGGTGGTGCTCGACCAGGAAAAGGAGCATCCGGCGGCGGGCGAGACCGACCTTGAGCCGGTTGCAGACACGCGCCGCGAGCATGGCGCTGGCGTACTCGTGCTGGTCGGAGTACGTGGCCCGTCCCGAATCGTGCAGCAGGATGGCAAGATAGAGGATGAACGGATCCTCGACCTCCTGGAAGAGGTCGCGCAGCATGATTTCGAGCGGCGTGTCCAGGCGTGTGTCGAGCAGGTGGTCGAGTTGTTCGACGACGCGCAGGGTGTGTTCGTCGGCGGAGTATCGGTGAAAGAACTCGTGCTGGACGAGGTCGGTCAGCGCGCCGAACTCCGGCAGGTAACGGCCGAGGAACCCGACGCGGTGCATCTGGCGGAGCACGCGCGCCACATCTCCCTTGCGGCTGAGGATGGCCTCGAAGGTCTCGCGATTCGTCTTGCGGTAGCGGAATGTCTTGCCCAGCGCGGGATAGGCGCTTTTGAAGAGCTGCCGGATCTGGGGGCTGAGCTGGAGGTGGCGCACCTGGGTGTGCTGGAACAGCCGCATCAGCCGGTCTTCGTCTTCTTTGAAGATGCGGTCGTGCTCGGGGTAGATGAAGCCACCCTTGCTGTAGAATCCGTCGAAGTGTTCGACTTTCGGTTTCCGGCGCGCGAGGAAGCTGAGAGGTCCGGCGGGTTTGTCCTCTGCTTCCAGGCGGAAACGCTCCATGAGCGAGAGCGTGTGCTGGAAGATGTTGCGCGTGTGGTGGTAGTAGTCGCGCATGAACGCCTCGATGCGCGCGAGCATGCGTGGCTGCGGGTACTTGAGGTTGGTGGCCACGCGCCCTTGCAGGCGCAGGGTCAACTGGTCTTGCGGCCGCTTTTCCAGATAGTGCAGCTCGTTGCGCACGCGGTGGAGGAAGTCGTGACCGCGCTCCATTTCGCGGAAGGCGGCGGGCGAGAGGAGTTTCTGTCTGGCGAGGTCCGCCATCGAGCGCGCGCCGCATTTCACGAGCGCCACCCAGAGCAGATTCTGGTAATCGCGCAGTCCACCGCAGCCGAATTTCACGTTCGGCTCCTGGAGGTAGACGGTGTTCGAGTGTTTGGTGTGGCGCGCTTTCAGTTCTTCCCGCCTCCGCGCGAGGTAGGCCTCCTCCTGGCCCTTGAGGCACCGCCGCGCGTACTCATCCATCAGTTTCTGGAAGTGCGCGGTTTCGCCGGCCAGGAACCGTGCCTCCAGCAGCGATGTCTTGGTTTCGTGGTCCTCGTTCGCCAGCGCGATGCATTCGTCGAGCGAACGCGTGACCGGACTGATCTTGAGGCGGATGTCGGTCAGCAGGTAAAACATCCGCTGAATGATGTCATCCGTCACCTTCGGCAGGTCCCTCGCCGTGCGGCCCGGAACAAGAAACAGAAGGTCCACATCGCTGCACGGATTCAGGAGCCCGCGCCCGTAGCCGCCCGTCGCCACGAGTGTCAGCGGCGGCGCCTTCCCTCCCACACCCGCTGCCTCGAGCGCCAGGTCCAGCAGGTTTTCGAGAACCACATCCAGCAGCCCCGCGCGCAGCTCCCCGACTCTCACGCCGCCACCCGCGGCGCCGCCCCCCCGGTGCAGCATCCGGATCCGCATCTCTTCCTTGCGAAGGAATGTCCGGCAGTACCGCACCACCTCCGCGGGTGTGGCCCCGTCCTTGTGCGCCGGCGCCAGCGCCCGCCGCGCGTGCGCCCTCACTTTTTCCAGGTGATCGGTCATCGATTCGAGATTCCGAACCCTCCAGCCTAGCCGCTCCCGCGTCCCGGCAAGGAGGATTTCCCTCCGGCGCGAGAAACGGGTTCGAGAAGCCGTTTTTTTGGAAAAATGATTGACGGAGGAATGGAAGGCCATAAATATGCCCATATGAAAACGACAGTGGAGCTGGATGACACCAAGCTGGAGAACATCATGAAATCGATGGGATTCAGAACGAGGAAGGAGGCGATTGACTGGGCGCTCACGGAAGCGGAGCGTCTGGCTGTGATGCACCACATCAGGGCGCATCCCTGGTCAGCCGAGGTGCTGAGGGAGGGTATGGACCCCGAATATGACGTCCTGGCGATGAGGCGGGCTGTGCGGTCACGGCACGAGGACTGATCCATGACAACGACGGAGCCCGTGATGGTCGATTCGGCGGTGTATATCGACCGCTTGCGGGAGGGGCATGACATCCGGCAGGAACTGATGCCCTATCTGTTCAACGGCTTGTTGTACAATTGCGGCGTGATTCGCTGTGAGGTCGTTCGCGGTTTCAGGGACAGGCGACTGAAGGCGGAGATGCTGGCGTTTTTCGACATCGTGCCCGAAGTGCCGACCACCGCGCGCTTGTGGCAGCAGGTCGCGGAAATGGCATGGACGCTCGACCGGACGATCGGCGGGTCGCTGCCGCTGACTGACATGCTCATCGCCCGATGCGCGATGAATGTGGGCGCGGAACTGGTTTCCCCGGATGCCCATTTCGAGAACATCCCCGGGCTGAGGCTCCGGAAAACGCTTTGAGAGCGGGCTTCAGGCTTGCAGCCGCTTACAGCCCGGCAGCGTAGTCGCGCATGGCGTCGAGAATGACGGTGACCGAGACCGCGCCGGCATCGGGGAACCCGCGCGCGGCTTCGCCCAGACTGCGGGCGCGGCCGAATGCGGCCACCATGTCCTTGCTGGCCTCGCAGCCGGCCGTGGCCGCGGACGCCACGGCAGCCAGCGCGGCGGAAAGCGGCTCGCCGGCCACCTCCCCGGCCGCCGCCGCGGCCGGTTGCAGGGCGTCCACCATGGTTTTTTCACCGGGTCTGGCTTTTCCGCGCGCGGTGACGCCGTCGCACGCCGCGCGCAGGAACGACGCCAGCTCGCCGGTGCCAAATGCCTCGCTGCCCGCCAGCGCTTTCCCGCCGTCCCGGAAAAGCGTGCCAAAAAGCGCTCCCGATGCCCCTCCCATGCTCGACATCATGGCGAGCCCGACGGTGGAAAAGAGCTTTTCGATGGTGACGCCGCCGTCATCCGGGAGCGCGTTCAGTTTTTCCCGCGCCGCGGTCAATCCGCGCTGCATTCCGAGACCGTGATCGCCGTCGCCGAGATTGCGGTCCGCTTCGGAAAGCAGCGGTTCCGCCGCGATGACGCGCTCCGCCACCAACAAGAGCATGGCCTTCACTTCCACAGGGCTAAGCACAGATTCAGGCATGGCGGAATGTCATGCCGTCCCACCCCCGCCTTGTCAATGCGAACGCTCGGATGCCGCGTCGTGGCGCGGTGGCACGCCGCCCGGTTCCAGGAAGCTATGTTGAGATCCATTCTCAAGAGCGCTTCCCCCACACATAGGGCGACAGACGATTTGCAGGCCAGCAGCCAGCAGCCCGTAATTCGTGTGGCACCCTGCGAGGTGGGAAAATGTGTTGCGACTCGTTCTCAATAGTGGCCGCACCCACCACAGGGTGACATACGAATTGCGAGCCGGCTGCCCGCAATTCGTGTGGCACCCTGCGGAGAAAACCAAAGTTTTCTTAACTTTTTTGTCACTCACCCGCGCTGTGGCGGTTTCCGCAACGGTCAGGCTTCGTGCCCGGGGGAGGGGGCGTCCTGGATCTCGATGGCGCGGGCGGCGCGGAGCAGCGTTGGTTCGGCGAGAGGCGGGGCCATGAGCTGGAAGCCGACGGGCAGGCCGTTGCTCCGGCCGCACGGGATGCTGATGGCGCAGATGCCGGAGAGGTTGGCGGCGATTGTGAAGATGTCGGCGAGATATGTCTGGAGCGGATCATCGGCGAAGGCGCCGAGTTTCCAGGCGGTGGTCGGGGTGACCGGTGAGGCGATGAGGTCGACTTTGGCGAATGCCTCGGCGAAGTCGCGGCGGATCAGGGTGCGCACTTTCTGGGCCTTGAGGTAAAAGGCGTCGTAGTAGCCGCTGCTGAGGACATAGGCGCCGAGGATGATGCGCCGCTTGACCTCCGCGCCGAACCCCTGGGCGCGCGAGCGGGCGTAGAGGTCGGTGAGATCCGCCGGTTGCGAGGCGCGGTGGCCGTAGCGGATGCCGTCGAAGCGGGCGAGATTCGATGATGCCTCGGCGGTGGCGACTATATAATATACGGCGACGGCGTATTCGGTGTGGGGAAGTGAAATATCGACGATATCGGCGCCCGCCTCGGCGAGCCGCCGGACAGCGTTTTCGACAGCGGCGCGGACGCCGGGGTCGATGCCGTCGATGAAGTACTCTTTGGGGAGGCCGACTTTCAGACCGCGCACGCCGCCGTCGATTTCGCGGAGGTAGTCGGGCACGGGCGCGTCGAGGCTGGTGCTGTCGAGCGGATCGTGGCCGGCCATGGCCTGGAGGATGAGGGCGGCGTCGCCGACCGACTTTGTCATCGGGCCGATGCCTTCGAGGGACGAGGCGAAAGCGACGAGTCCGTAACGCGAGACGCGGCCGTAGGTCGGCTTGAGGCCGGTGATGCCGGAGAAGCCGGCGGGCTGGCGGATGCTGCCGCCGGTGTCACTGCCGAGGGCGGCGAAAGCGGTGTGTGCGGCGACGACGGTGGCGGAGCCACCGGAAGATCCGCCGGGGGTATACTCGGGGTTGTGCGCGTTGCGGGCCGGGAACCAGCCGCTGTTTTCGGTGGACGAGCCCATGGCGAACTCATCCATGTTGGCGCGGCCGAGCGGGATGGCGCCGGCGGCGCGCAGGCGCGCGATGGCGGTGGCATCGTACGGCGAGATAAAACCCTCGAGCATGCGCGAGGCGCAGGTGCAGGAATCCCCCTCCACCGCGATGGCGTCCTTCACGGCGAACGGCACGCCTCCCAACGGCAGGCTGATGTCGGCGGCGTCGGCGAGGCGCAGGGCGGCATCGATCTGCGGCTGGCCGAGCGTGAGGTAGCCGCCCAAGGCGCGATCGCGTTCCTCCGCGGCGGCGGCGACGGCGAGCACGGCGTCGCGCGGTGACACCTCACGGGCAGCGAGTCGCCGGCGCAAGTCGGTGACGGTGGACCGGGCGAGCGTGGCGAGGTCGCGATTCATTCGACTACGCGCGGGGTGAGAAACATGCCATCGCGGGCGGCCGGAGCGCCGGCGAGGGCCGTGTCGGCGGTGAAGCCCGGGCGGGGAACATCCGGCCTGGTGATGTTACGCTCTTCTTCCGCGTGGACGGTGGGTTCGAGGCCGGCCACATCGAGGCGATCAAGTACGGCGATGTAGCCGAGCACATCCGTGAGCTGCGCCTGGAAGCGGGCGGCTTCCTGGTCGGAGATATCGAGGCGCGCGAGGCGCGCCACGTAGCGGACGTCCAGATTGGCCATCAGGGCTCAGTGCTTGCGGCGCATGAAGGTCGGCACATCGAGATCCTCGCCGTCTTCGATGGTTGGTTCGGCTTTGTCAAATCGGCCGCGGCCCGCGGGGAGCGGACGCAGTGTGCGGTCGAATGTTTCCTGCTCGGCGCGGGACTTGGGCGGTTCGGGCTGGGCGGCGGAGGATTCGCGCGGTGCGCGGCCAAGCGAGAGGAACCCGAGGCGGCCGGGTTTGGGCGCCCGGGCCAAGGCGCCGGAGAGATCGGGAGCGGAGTGAGGCGGGGGCAACGGAGACGGAGACGGAGAAGGCTCGAATTCCGAAACCGATCCGACGTTCTCGTACTCGATCGGCGCATTCGGATCGCGGCGCTCTTCCTCGCGCTGCCAGCTCTTGAATGCATGCACACGCTGATGCGGCGCGGGATGCGGCGCGGGATGCGGCGCGGGACGCGGCGGGGTGGATCCGGCGCCGGCAGGCGCCGCGGAAGCCTGGTCGCGCGCAAGATCACGCAAGTGAAACGGCCGGGCCGCCGGCGGCGACGCGGAGGCGGCTCCCACCTGCGTTTCCGCCGCCATCCGGGCCGTGATGCCCTGCCGCACATGGCTCGGCGCCCAATCCTCGACGGGCGGCGGCGCCTCCACGGCAGCTTGCGCTTCCGCGACGGGCGTTTCGGCTGACGGCGGGGCCGGCGGGTCTGACACGTCCGGCGGGTCTGACGAGTCTGACAGGTCTGACGAGTCTGACACTGCCGCCGCCTCGGCGGCGGGAACCGAGGCTGACTCTGGCGC
>CAZYHO010000102.1:9354-11973 GCA_964647495.1 uncultured Akkermansia sp.
GGCGCCGGTTCCGGTGCAGGCGTCGGGGCGCTGGGGATTTCTGTTTTGGCGGACGGGGTGGTGGCGGTGGTTTGCTGGCGAACTTCCTCCGGGGAGAGGGATGTGAGGATCGTCACGCTCAACTGCTCGCCCATCGATTCCTCGACGGCTGTGCCAAAGAGGATGCGCGCGTCCTCGTGGAGGTGGCCCTGGTTGAGTTCGTGCATGAGGTCCTGCACTTCCGCGAAAGTCATTTGCGGACCGCCGCGGACATGGATGAGCACCGAGCGGCCGCGCTCCCGCAACTGGCCTTTGTGGAGCAGCGGGCTCTTGAGCGCGCCTTCGAGGGCATCGCTGACGCGGTTGGGGCCGTGACCGGATCCGTAGCCGAAGAGGCAGCGCGTGTCACCGCGCCCGACGGCGGCGATCAGCTCGTCCATGCCGATGCGGATCAGGCCGGGAGATCCGACGAGGTTGATGATGGCCCGGATACTCTGGCTGACGATTTTATCCGCGGCCGAGAAGGCTTCGTGGATTCCTTTTTTCGGGAGCACTACTTCGCCGAGGCGGTCGTTGTCAAAAGTGATCAGCGCATCCGCTTCGGCACGCAGGGCGGTGAGCGCCTCGTCCGCCTGGCGCAGGCGCCGCTTGCCTTCGAACGCGAACGGCATGACCGCGAAGACCACGACGAAGGCGCCTTCCTCGCGGGCCATGCGCGCGACCAGCGGGGCGGCGCCGGATCCGGTGCCGCCTCCCAGCCCGGTGCAGATGAAGACCATTTGCTGGTCGCGGATTTCCTCTCGGATGTCCGCTTCGCTGGCGAGCACCGCCTCGGCGCCGAGATCGGGATCGCCGCCCGCTCCCAGGCCGCGGGTCAAATCCTGGCCGAGCTGGAGTTTGACGCCGAGCATGGAGCTTTGCAGCGCGCGGGCGTCCGTGTTCAGGGCGGCGAGCCGGGCGCCTGGCAGCCCTTCGAGCGCGATGGTGTCAAGGATGTTGGCGCCGGCGCCGCCGAGGCCGATGACGGTGACGGGGACGGCCGGATGCACGGCGTCCGGCTGCTGGCTGGAGAGGTCGAATTCGATCATGGGCTCGTCGGGTGGGGGCGGAGAGGAGGTTGCGGGTACAGAAGAACCTTCACCAGAGCTTAACTCCAGAGAAAAATGAGGAGACGGTTCCTGCGATCCTGGATAGCGGCGAGCGGCGCGGCCGCTCGTTCTGGAGGATCTGCGCGTAGCGGATGAGACCGATGGGTGTGGCATATTGTGGGTTCTCGAAGGTGGCGGTGAGGCCACTGATGGGTGCGGTGGTCGGGCGGTGGACCGGCAGGCCGAGGACTTCCTCGGCCAGCGAGGCCACTCCCGGCAAAAGACTTGTGCCTCCGGTCAGGAAAACTCCGGCGGCGCAACGCCCCAGCCCCTCACCCTTCTCCAGGCGGCGCCGCACGAGGCCGAATATCTCGCTCAGGCGGCTGGCCAGCACTTCGTTGAGCAGGACGCGCTCCACGCTGCGGCCGACAAAATGCGCATCTCCCTCGAGCATGACACGTCCCTCGGCGGCCGCCGGCTCGAGCGAGCAATGGCCCTCATCGAGCTTCAGTTTTTCGGCGCGGGACAGCGGCACTTTGAGGACGAGCGCCAGATCATTGGTGAGGTGATCGCCGCCGAGTCCCAGGCTGCCGCTTTGCGCGATCGCGCCGTCGGCGTAAAGCACGTAGTCGGTCGTGCCGCCACCGATGTCGATGAGCAGCGCGCCCTGCTCCTTGGCCTGGCGGCTGAGCACGATCATGGCGGCCGCCACGGGAGCGAAGACGACCTGTTCGACTTCCAGCGGGATTTCCTGCACGCAGCGAATGGTGTTCTGGATGCGGTTGCGGATGCCGTGGATGATGTGGTAATCGGCTTCCAGTTTGCGCCCGAGCATGCCGACGGGATTGATGACCTTGTCCTGTCCATCGACGATGTAGTGGCGGATCATGCTATGGACGAAGACGTTTTGTTCGGGGATGGGAACGTCGCGGGCAATCTCCTTGATTTCGGCGAGATCGTCTTCGGTGATTTCGTTCTGGTCTTCGGGGATGCTGAGGCGTCCGCGGTTGTTGAATGATTCGATGTGGGGGCCGGTGACCGAGAGGATGACATTCTGGATCATTACGTCGCTGCGTTGCTCGGCGCGCACCAGAGCGTCGTGCAGGCATGTCTTGGCGGTTTCGAAATCGACGATCTCACCCTTGCGGACGCCGCGGGATGGCGCCTGGCCGACGCCGAGAATCTTGATGGCGCCGTCGGAGCGCGCTTCGCCGACCACGAGGCAGATTTTCGATGTGCCGACTTCGAGGCCGGCGTAGATGGTCGGGTAGGCCATGGGGCGGGTGGAATAAAACGGGCTTGGGTTTGGGTGGGGGATTGAAGCGGATGAAAGAGAAGGGCGGGCGGGCGCCGAGAAGGCGGATCGGGAGCCGCGGGTTGAATGTCGGGTTGACGAGAGGCAGGCTGAGGCTCATCGGCCGCCGCCCAGGATGGCTTCGAGTTGGGCGGAGAGGCGATCGGATTCCGGCAGGGTGGTGGTTGTGTGAGGCTGCGGCTGGCCGGAGGCCGGGAGATTCCGACCGGCGCCGGAGGCCGGTCCGGCGCCGGAGGC
>CAZYHO010000103.1:0-11902 GCA_964647495.1 uncultured Akkermansia sp.
CCACCCTACCCAGGCCGCCCTTTCGCGGCTCAACAAATACCGGGCAGTGGCGTGGCGCGGGTCGCTGGAGTTTGGGGCGGGGATCTGGGATCCGGGATGTGAGATTTGTCCCGGGGCGGTTCGGACACTTCGGGCTCGACAGTCTTCCGATTTCTGGCAGGGTATCGCCGTGGCGACTGAAGTGATTGAGAGCGTTGGACTGCCGCTGCTGGAGGCGGGCGACCGGCTGTCGCGCGATGAATTCGAGCATCGCTACGAGCGGATGCCGAACACCAGGGCGGAATTGATCGAGGGAATCGTTTATATGGCCTCACCTGTCCGTTACCAACATCACGACAAGCCCAACATTTATTTGGCGACATGGCTGGGGACCTACGCCGCGGAGACTCCCGGAGTTGAACCGATCCTCAACGCCTCTCTTCGTCTGGATCGGGACAACGAACCGCAGCCCGATGCCGGGCTGTTCCGGCTCCCTTCGCATGGGGGCAAGGTGCGCATCAACGAGGACGACTACATCGAAGGCGCGCCGGAGTTGCTGGCCGAGGTGGCCGGAAGCTCCCGGGCCTACGATCTGCACTCGAAAAAGGAAGCCTACCGGCGCAACGGCGTGCTCGAATATCTGGTCTGGATCACCGGCGAAAACCGTGTGATCTGGTGGACGCTGCGCCGGGGGGAATACCACGAATTGACCGCGGATGCGGACGGCGTGCTCCGCAGCAAGGTGTTTCCCGGCCTCTGGCTGGATGTCCCAGCGCTCTTGCGCGGCGAACTCAAGACGGTGTTGGACGTGTTGCGGGGTGGTTTCGCGAGCCGGTAACTGGTGAGAACTGGGGGAGATGTGCGTAGAGTGGCCCCCACGTTCTCGATCCGCATCGGCCGCTATCCCATCGGCCACCATCCGGGAAGCATGGGGTGAGGATCGACGCACGCCATGCAGGCCGGCAAAGGGCGCCGGCGTCACCGAGCCGCTGGCCCTTCAAACGTCCTTCCCGGCGGCGCCCGGCGCACTCGTCTTCTTCAAGAGTGGGTGTCTGCCTTTGCTCCCCTCGTCTTCTCAAAAAGCAGGTGTCTGCCTTTGCCTCATTTCTCCCGCTTCAAATAATAAACATTATCCGTTTCCTTTATCCGAAGTTCAGCGTGATCCGGGTGAAATTCGAAAAAATAACCGGACGGGCTGTGCATGAAATAGTTCGCGTTGATGGGCTCTGTTTCGAATGTCGCGCCTTGGGTTTTCAATAGAAGTTGGGCGTTGTTCCTTGTGACGCTCACCTTCGCGGGGAGGCTGGATGATGAGTACTCGCCCAGCAATTTGTCCAGATCCTCCGCGGCTGGCGTGCTCATGCCGGAAAACGGAATGACGACCGGCTCATCGAAACAAATCTTCAATACGCCGTCCAGAATGTCCGATCTTGGAAAAAGGATGCCGTTCGAGACAAACAAGACAGTCAGTTTGTGGTCGGGAAAGTGCTGCAATGTCGAATAAAACTCCTCGATTCTTCCATTGTGGCCAAGAGCGGCTCTGCCGGCATGCGTGAATGGAAACAACCCCATCCCGTGGGCGTCGACCACGCTTTTCATTCTGTTCAGGCTCGATTCGTTGACGAGTTCATGGGAAAACAGGGCCTCGATGAACCTGGCCAGATCCGCCGGCGTGGAAACGATCGAACCGGCTCCCGCATGAATGCTCATGTCCGTCTCCTTTTCCTTTCCCCATCCGCCCTCATGATACTTGTAGGAGGCGCTTTCATTCTTCGCCGGGTCGATCGGGGCTCCATAATATGTGTTCCGCAATCCGATTTTCCGGATCACTCTTTCCTTCAGGGCGTCTTCATACGTTGTTGCACACGCTTTCTCAATAATATAACTCAGGAGAAGATAATTCGTATTGGAGTACGCGGCCCTGGCATTGGGCTCGAAGTCCGCCCCTTTGTCGGATATGACTTCCAGCATTTGCTCCGGTGTTCTGGCCTTGTCCATCCATTCCCGGAAATCCGTGCCTTCGGTGTAATCATGGAGTCCGCTCCTGTGATTCAGCAGGTTGCCTATGGTTATCCTGCCTGCGTTGGGGAGTGAGGGGAAATACAGATCCAGTTTCTGATCCAGCGCAACTTTGCCCTCTTCGATGAGCTGGAAAATGATCGCCGCCGTAAACAGTTTTGACACCGATCCGATCCTGTACCTGGTGTCGGTGTTCGCGGGTATTTTTGTGCCGCCATCCATGTGCGCGTATCCAAAGGCACGTCGATACCGGATCACTCCGTCCTGGGAGATGGCCAGGCTGCCCATGACCAGATCGCGTGACTCCAGCTCCTTGAAAAAAGCATCCAGCTTTGCCGTATCCAGCGCCTGTCCATGGGACAGAACGGCACAAAGTGCCGATAACAGAACAAATGCATGCAGCCGGCTCATTCCGGTGTGGTTGTGCTGGCGGGGATTCGCCTTGGCGGAGCTATCGTTTTTGCAGCCGCTGGCTGAAGTCATTGATGGCGGCCTCATCCAGGCCGCTGTTTCCCAGAGCCCGCAGGGCGGCGTCGTGATCGCCGAAGGAGCGCCAGGCGTCGATGGCGCGCCCGGCGGCTTCGCGGCGCAGGCGTTGATCGCCGATGGTGAGCGCCCAGGCCCAGGCGCTTTCGGGGTCGTCGCGGACGATGGCGGTCACGAGGCGGTCGGCGGCCATGTCACGGCCTTCGCCGGCGGGGAGGGTGACGAGCCATTGCGAGGTGGCATGGGCGTCGTAACCCGCCCATTTTTCGGCGATGCCCGACCAGGCTTCCTGCTGAGCCGGGCCTTGGCCGAGCCCTTGCGCCCAGGCGATGGCCTGCTGCGGGTCGGTTTCCGTGAGGGAGGAGGCGAGGGTGCGGGCGACCTGTTTGTTTTGCTGGGAGTCGGCGCTCTCGGCGTCCAGGCCGGCGGCGAAGCGGGTGTACAATGCCTGCGCCTGGGCGGGATCTTCGCCCGCGAGGCGCTGCACGATGCTTCCGAGGGCGGTGGCGCGCTCGCTGCCGCCGAGTGATTCCGCCCAGGCCACGGCCGCCTTTTCGTCCAGATGAGCCCACGCGCCCGCGACGTTGCGGGCCAGGTCCTGGCGCTGCTCCGGATCGGTCATCGCGGCGAGGTGGCGCGCGGCGGCGGCGGGGTCATTGTGGGCCCAGGAGCTGAGGGCGGAGGCAAGCGCGAGTTTGCGGTGATCGGGAGTCTCCAGACTTTCGGCCCAGGCGATCGCGCCTTGCGGGTCACTGCGGCCCAATTGATTGGCGAGATTGGACACATGATGCGGCTTTTGGGACTGGAGGCGGGAAAAAAGTTCGCGCGCCACGTCGGCGCCCAGCGACCAACTGTTGTTCAGCGCCTGTTGCAGCACCTCTTCGCGCAAGCCGGGCGACTTGATGTTGTCGATGATCTCCAGCGGGCGGCTGGCACTGTTCAGGCCGTTGTTTCCGATCACGGATTGGTACACGGCCTTGGCGACCGAGGGCGGCAACTGATCCACCATTCCCAGCAATCGCTGCTGCTGGGCGGCGGTCGCGTTCTGGCTGATTTCACGCAGCATGGCCTGCTGGTCGTTCGGGCGCGTGGAGTTCAGGGCGTAGGTCAGCGCTCCATCGAAATCCTGGCGCGCCCACGCCTTCACCGCGGCGGCCACGGCCTGGGCGCGGGTGGCGGCGAACTCCGGTTGCTCGACGAGGGCCAGCACCCGTTGCGGATCCTTGGCGGCCAGGCTCGAGAGCACCTGGGAAAGCGCCTGCCTTTTTTCCGCGGGATTCTGCAACCCCTGGCTCCAGGCAAGCGCGGCTTCGGGATCGGAGGTGGCATAGGCGGTGGCGAGCTGTCTGACGGCTTGAGCGCGGAAATCCCCGTGCGGCAGGCCATCGATCGCTTGCAGCGCGGCGCCCGGATCGCGCCGAAACCAGTTCTGCATGATGGAATCGACGCTCCACGAGTGCCGCCTGGTGCCGGCATCCTCATGCGCCAGCGCCAGCGCCCGCGCCGGATCGGTCTCGCCCAGGGCGTTGAGCACCGCTTGTTTCCCGGACATCGCATACGGGCCGCCTTCCGACGCCCGCTGCCACGCTTTCTCCGGATCGATCCGGGTCATCGCGCGCAGCGAGAGGCTGGCGGCGAAGTGGCCCTGCTGCTCGCTCAACTCCCCGTTGAGCATGGCCGCATAAAGATTCTCCGGGTCCAGTTCCGCCCACCGCTCGAAGACGGCGATGAGCGACATCCACTGCGAAGGGTCGGCTCCCAACGTCACCTGGCTCATTTCCTGGGCCAGGCCCTGCACGTCATCCAGCGCCATGCCGGCAATGAGCGACGTCAGGTGGCTGCCCTCCTTCACCGATGACACACCGCGCAGCAGGCGTGAGAACTCCTTCGGCGAAACCCGCGAGTCCGCTCCGACGCGGGCGTCCTCCGCGGACGCCTGGCCCCGCGGAGGCGACGGACCGCCGGGCTCGATGTGGGCGGGAGTGCCCACCGCGTGCTGCCGCCACTTCATCACGCCCAGGCCGGCGCCGAAGGAAAGAGCGCCGACAAGAACGAGCGGGAAAAGCGATCGGGGTTTCATGGATCAAGGCACGGGCCGGACGCGGTAGATCGCCTGGGATGCGGGCGGATCGGGATCGGTCCAGAGGGCTGTTTCACTGACGCCGGCGTGGCGTGTTTCGAGGGTGGTCCATGATTGCAGGTCGATGGACCGGTCGAAGACGTATGTGCGGCCGCGCTGGACGATACCGAACACATCCACGGTCCCGTTGGGCTGCCTGATCAGGATGGGCTGCAGGAAAACATACGGCGGAGGAGTGGCGACATGGACCGTGACCGTGGCGGGCACGGGCGGGCCGTCGTGGCCGGTGAGCCGCACAGTGAATCGATCGCCCCCCTGGTGGCCCGCCGGCGCGGTGTACGTCAGGATTCCACCATCCATGGCGAGGGAACCTCCGGCCTGGCTTTCGGTATCCCCGAGTTCCACACGCATCGGCGTTCCCGGCGGCGCTTCGACGAGTGACAGCAGCCGCTGCACGGACAGCGCCACCGAATCGCCCTCCCAGGCTTCGAACTCAAGTCCGAGGAAGACGGGAGCCGCATCGGGGTGAACGATCGAGCGCAAGCCGGGTGACTGTGATTCCGGATCGGCGGAGAAAATGCCGAACACGCGGCCTTCGCAGGTGCCGACCCAGCGGGGCAGGCTCGACGGTTCTCCCGGCGCCAGGTCAATGGCCAGCACGGTGCCGGCCGCGGAGCCATCGGTGACCCAGAGTTCGCGGCCATGGCGGTAGGTTGTCGCGGCGAAGTACACGCGGCCCTCGACCGCGCCGACCTTCTGGACCATGCGCACCGGATCCCAGTCGGGCGCGTCAGGGATGAGCGGGAAGGTACCGGCTTCGGTGCCGTCGCTGCGCCACAATTGATCGCCCAATACCGGATCACTCACATTGAGGAAGACGAGGCTCCCCGCGGCGGTCAGTTGCGATGCTTTGCCCGGTCCGCGTGGCCCGACGAGGTGTTTGACGGCGACAGTGCCGTCCGGTGTGCCGTCCGATTTCCACAGCCATTCGTTGTCGGGAGCGATGACAGGGATGAAATAGAAAGTGTCGCCGATGGCGGCGGTGTCCGCGGGGACGTTGGGACGAGGCCGGGACAGCCACCGGGTGCCATCCGCGGTACCATCCGTGACGTAAAGTCCGTAGGTTTCGGTGGATTCGCGATGCTCGAAGAAGAGGCGGTTTCCTGCCGTGCCGAATGCCTGAGGCGTCACATCACCGGAACCGGTGTAGATGTCCTTGAGCAATGCGGTGCCCTCCGCGGTGCCGTCGCTTTTCCAAAGTTCCAGTCCATGCACGCCGTCGTTCGCCAGGAAGATCAGTTGACCGCCCAGATTGGTCAAATTCCGTATTGAAACCGAGCTGCCCGGCGGACGGATTTCCTTCACCATGGAGGTCCCGTTCCGCGTGCCATCGCTGGTCCACAATACACTTCTGGAGGAAAAGAAGAGCCGATCCCCCATGAGCTGCAACCCGCTCGGAAAACCACCCTGCGTGCCCGCGACGATGTCACGGACCATGGCGGTTCCCGCCGCGGTGCCATTGCTGGACCACAGCTCCTGGCCGGCGGCGGCGGTATTCGCACTGAAGAAAACGCGGCCGTCCGGTCCATCGGCCCATTCCTGGATATTGCTGTCGGCGGTTCCGGGGTTCACATCGAAGACGAGGGAAGTCGAGGCCGCCGTCCCGCGGCTCCGCCACAATTCATAACCTTGCGCGGCGGTGTGGCCCTTGAAGTAGAGCCCGTGGGAAGTGGCGAATGGTTTGTCCGGGGGCGATTGCCATCCGTCCGGGCACAGGTTGGCGACGATGGAAAGGGTTTTGCCGGGAACGTGGTATTTCCAGAGCTCGATGCCGGAGCGGAGGGCGGTCATTGTCGTTCCCGCGAGATAGATCGAGTCATCGGCGCAGAACAGCTCCGTGCCCGACGAGGCGCTCCATTCACCGGAGGTGTACACCTGGCGCGTCCCCTGCGCCGTGCCATCCGTGCGCCAGAGCGCCCTGTGGAAATTCGGCCCGCTCGGGGCGATGAACCAGATCGCGCCGTCATAGACCGGCATGGGCGCGAAGGAATCCCAGAACCAGTCGGGCCGCAGCGAGCCCGGGTGTAGCGCGAAAGTGCCCGCCGGCGTGCCGTCGCTCGAGTAAAGGCGCGGCAGGAGCGTGTCAGTGCCATAATATGCGGTGAACACGACCCGGTTATTGATCACCATGAATCCGCTCGGGGAGCCGGAGGGCGGGGCGGACGCGCCCCCCGATCCGGGCAGCA
Organism: uncultured Akkermansia sp.; assembly: GCA_964647495.1. GTDB lineage: Bacteria > Verrucomicrobiota > Verrucomicrobiia > Verrucomicrobiales > V1-33 > CAJBME01. Next base: position 6,811 of record CAZYHO010000103.1, read on the forward strand.
GATCTTTGACCATGCGAGTGCCCGCGGCGGTGCCGTCGGTTGCCCATAATTCGCGGCCGGCCGCCTGGGTGTGGGCGGAGAAAAAGACCTGGGATCCTGCCGGTGTCAGTTCCAGGATGCTGGGCGCCGTGTATCCCGGGGATAAATCGACGATCATGGTGGTTCCCTGCGAGGTGCCGTTGCTTTTCCAGAGTTCCGCTCCGTGAGTGCCGTTGGAGGCGACGAGGATGGCGGTTTCGCCGAGGGCGCACATGTCAAGGATGTGGCTGCTGGACGGGCCGGGGTAAATATCTTTCACCAGCCGTGTGCCGTCCTCCGTGCCATCAGTCACCCACAATTCCTCGCCGAATTCAGGATGGGCGGCGGAGAAGAAGATGCGATCGCCGACCATGGTGAGGTGCTCGGGAGCACCCGATTCGGGGCCGGGCCGCAGATCCTTGACCCGCCATGTGCCCTCCGCGGTGCCGTCGCTGCGCCACAATTCGTGGCCGTGCTCGGGATCGGCCGCTCCGAAGTACATGATGCCGTCGCGCACGAGCGGTTGATAGGCCGTGGTCAGGGAGACGCTTTTGTTCCATTGCAGCAGGGGTCGGGTGCCCTGGGTCGTGCCGTCGGTGAACCACAGCGAGGTCGAAAAAGGTATCAGCCAGCCATGAGCCACGGCGATCAGAGGCGGCGAGGGACGTTCCCTGATCTGCGTCGAGGTCAGCTCGAAGTCCCACACGATGCGGACGCTTCCGTCCTTCAGATCGAGGACGCGCAAGGCGGTGCCATGGGCCGGGTCGCCCGCCCAAAAGAGGACTTTATCGCCGTGGCGGCTCAGTTTATGCGGGTAGGAGTGGCCGAAATCCGGACCCGGCATCCCTTTGATGAGCGAGCTGGTATGCGTGGCGGCCGGCGCCCAGCCCGTCAGAAGAATGAGCGGAACGATGAATCGAAAAAGCATCGGTGTCTTGAGTGATTTCGTCATGCGGGGATTAACGGATTCGGGTGACTCCCGCGCAGGGAGAATTGCCGGCGCCGAGGACGCGCACGGTCCACGGCCTGGCGGGAGCCGGATCCGGCAGTGTGATGGTTGTGGAGAAAGCGGCGCCGGTGGCGGTGGCATTGGCCGAGGCAAAGACGACTTCGCCGGCCAGGCGGCGGCGTTCGCGGGCGGCGTTCTGGCGGTCCGGGCCGCCGTGCGGGACGACCGGCAGATCGGCGGGCATGGCGGAAGGATGGCGTTCGAGCGTGATGCGGAGCGAGGCGCCGGCGGCGGCGGCGCCGGGCAGCGTGCCGGAAACAGTCACCCCGGTTTCGTTCGCGACGGCGTCCACGGCCAGCGCGGACGGCAGCGGCGCCAGCGGCATGGCGGGGTCACCGAGGAGCATCCACATTTCCATGTGTTCGGCGCGCTGCTGGTCGAGCGGCGCCTTTCCCTGCGAGCCATCGGCCATGTCGAGCATGGCGAATTCGGCCGGGCTGATCGGCGCGGATTCGATGCCGCCCAGAGCGGCCTGCCAGAATTCGCCGACGCGCACCGGATGTTTTTCGAGCGCGGCGGTGAGCCCGGCAACGGCGAGATACCCCAGAGCGGCCGCCGATTCGCCGTGACTGCCGATGACAGCGGGCGGGCCGCCGGGGGAGCGCATGGCGGCGAGCCCGAGGGACTCCGAGCCGGGATCCACCTGACAGCAGAAGCAGCCGCATGTGATGAAGAGGCCAGGGCGCGCACCATCGGCCGGCAACCGGCGCCACTCGGCCGCGTCGAGCAGGCGCGAGGATTTGGAGACGGCCGCCGCAGGCTCGCTATGGCCCATGTACGCGAAGAGCGTGGCCCGCGTGCGCATCATCCGCAGCGCGGCCGCGCCGACATCGCCGCCGGAAACCTGCCATGGACTGCCGTCGACATGCACGGCCGCCTCGAGTTGCCATTCAGGCGGCAGGGCCGCGAGAAGGCGTGTCGCGAGGGTGTTGGTGAGGTTGTCGGCGATGGGCGCGAAGGCATCGGGCGCGCCGTGGTGGCCGCCGAGGAGCTGGACCGAGGGGAATGGAAGCTGCGTCCGCTCGAGCCGCGGCCAGTCCAGGATCTTCCGCACCATGATCCGGGCCTCGTCCGCCTGCCGCGCCGGCAGCCGCCCGGTTTCAACCTGAGCCCCGTTCGCGCAACGCGACCACGGCAGGTCGGTCGGCTCGCCGGTCATCCGGAGCTTCGTCCCCACGCCCGCCGGCACGCCGCTCTCGCCAAAATCCCCCACCAGCACCACGCAGCACGGCTGGCTTTCCGCGGCGAGCGCGGCGATCCTCCGCCTGATGGCATCAGTGTCCGCGGTCACGGGAATGAGGGTGGTGTGCCAGCCCTCGGTCTGCCTTTGCGCAGCCAGCGGCTCCACCGCGTCCTCCAGACCGGGCGCCACCACGGCGATCCATCGGCCGCCCCCCTGAACGGGCGACGCAGCCAGAATCCCCGCCAGCAACAGAGCACGATACGTCATGATCAGGCAACGACTGTGGCACAGATCGCGTCAGATGAAAGTTCGCGGATGCGCGGGAGATTGGCGTCCCGGCGATAAGCCCGAGACGGTTCAATCAACCGCGAATGAACGGTATTGGCCTCAAGGCGGCGCCATCTCCAACTCCATGGCTGTGAGAAAAAGCCGTTGATTCCGTCCCCCGACCTCTACCGCTGGCGTCGTGTCCTCAAAGAAACCGGCCCTGTGCGAGAGCCCCATCGGCGGAGCCTCGGTTATTCCACCTCCTCGAACCGCAAAAAGGCCACCGACGGCAGATTGGTCACTGTGCGTTCGACGACGCCGTCCCCGGTTGCGGTGAATTCGAGCACGGTTTGCCACTGGCCTTTCAGATCGGTGGACATTGCCAGCCTGTATCGATGCCCTTTTTCCACCGGGCAGCTCAGCCGGAGGACACCCGGCTCTCTGTCGGCCGCCACCTCGGCGCGGAATGGCCGCCTTGTCTTCACTTCACCCTTCCCGGTGTCATCGTCGAAACGGGTCGTCTCACCGCCCACGACTTCGCCACCTTCTCCCACCTCCTGGCTCGACCATGCCGCGCGCTTGAAACTCAGCGACACTTCCTCCACGGGCACCGGATCGCCCGGCCCGCTGAACGTCTGCCGCACGGAACTGATCCGCACTTCCTCGAACACCACGCGATACAACACCGCGCCGGCCTCCTCATAAACGAACGTCGCCCGCTCGATGACCGTTCCGTTCGCGCAACGCCTCAATAACTCCGGTGTCGCCTTGTCGATCCGCTTCCTGATCACGCACTCGAATACAGGCTTGCCGGGCTGCGTCGCGCCGCCGGTCAGCGATACTTTATGGCTCACCCCCAGGATCTCCGACCAGCCATCGAAGCGGACCGCCGAAGATTCTCCGGTCACCTGGTCAAACTTCAGATAAGCCGCGGCACGACCCGGTCCCGCCAGCAGCACACCCATCGCAAGCGCCGCCGCCCATCCAGCCCATCGGGTCCGGCCTCCGGTCAACAGTGCGCGATTCATGGGCTCCGGGGGTTCGATTTCCAGCGAAAAACGTGAGTTCAGTTGGCGGTGCCCGCGCTCTGGTCGATCTCCACTGTCGTGGCCGTCCCGTCAGCCTCCGAATATGACACCATCACCTTGCTGAAGGATAACGATATCTGGTCGACTGGATGCGAATCACCGCCCGTGCTGCCCGGTCCGCTTTGTGTCACCGATGAAACCAGGATATCGCTCAGCGTGATCACATAGTACTCGTTCACGCTGCCATCCCCGCCTCTCTTCCGCACGAACAACTTCGCCGATCTGATGTGCTGCCCGGTGGCGCAGGCCAGAAGCAACTTCGGCGTCGCCTTGCTCAGCTTCATCGTTAAATGGAAATCCTGCATGGAAACCTTGCCGGCCCCGCCACCGCCGCCACCGCCACCCGTCGTGGTATTGGACACTCCCCAACTGAACGAATCGATCGGAATGGTATCGGGTCGCACAGGATCCTGGGCCTCACCTTTGATGCCGTCGATCTCCAGGTAATAATCCGAAGCCGCCCGGCTCAGCGGCGAAACGAGGCACAGGGCGAAACACAACAAAGAAAAAAGAACCGGTTTCATATGACTGTCAGGGAATCCTCTTTCGAGGTGTAGTGATGGATGAGGTATCAAAACGGCGCCTCGCACACGGCGGGAAGGGGAAATCGGAAAGAGTGGCGGGGCGAAAGGTGACCGGCTTCATGGCAGATCGTCCAATCTTTATGGCAATTCCTGGTGAGTATTCCGGATTTCAATGAAGATTACAAGAACAAATTCGACAGACTGGGGCTTTCGCAATTATGCTGTTTTTCGCAGATTCTTTCCTCAATCGCAATTTGCGAAGCGGGCATAAAGGGACGCATGGTTCGTTTGTTTCCGCTTCCATGCGGTTTTGGAAAATGCCCGCTCCAGAACTCAGCCATCAAAGCGAAGCTCCGGGGTGGGGCGCGAGCCTCCGGGCACGTCAGCGGTTGCCGCGTGCAAGGGATGGCCCGGATCCCGAGGCTCCCGAGGCTCCCGAGCAGGAGGCGCAGTCTATTGGAGACACCCTTGGAAGGCCGAACCCAACAGCCACAGTGCTCAATTCCGATATTCAAGCGGGTGCCCCGGATTCGCCAACAGGTTGAAAGCCCGGTTTATCCTTGAGCGTAACGTCTCGCTTCGATCTTCATGATCCACAGGGGTCGCCAATGCGAATGATAGGGCGGGCTTTCAGCCCTTTCCTGGTGTGTAACGGCCATTCCTGGGGCGATGCCCCAGGCTGGTACAGGGCCGGGCCGTTGGCCCTGGGGTGCGCACACACCACTCCGCACCCGGCTTCGCGCTGCCGCCTTCCCGGCGGGACTCCAACCCAACGTCGTTCCGCACAGCTTTAGAGTTGGAGTTGGAGTACCGGCTTCAGCCGGGCAGCGAAGCGTGGCGCGAAAAGACGTTCCGCAAGAAGCTTCGCGTTTCCGCCTGCAGGAGAGACTCCAACCCGTTGCCGCACGGGCATCATGTGGAAACCCGGGGTTCACCCGGCCAGCAGAGCATGGAGCGGAAGAGGCTTCCGCATGACGCTGCCGGCTCCGGCTGGAGCCGGTCC
>CAZYHO010000104.1:0-11843 GCA_964647495.1 uncultured Akkermansia sp.
TACGCGGCCGCCCCGAAGACGAAGCCATCGACGCCGAGGCCTACCTCGCCTTCCTTCGCGACACCATCGAACGCATGGCCGCCGCCGAACACGCCGAAGAGACCGGCCAGTAAGGCGAAATCGCCGACCCGGGAGAACGGCATTTCTCCATGCAATTTGAGGCTCCCGGGTAGGGCGGCGCGTCCCGCCCGCCGTATCCGGCGTCTCACCGGATACATCGCGCGTCTCGCGCCATGCTGACGCAACAAGGAGCGGGACGCTCAATGCCACTAAGATTTGAAATAATGATCTGATAATGTGTATATTATGATTCTTGAACTGTTCAAAATATCCACTAGGGACCACAATCCTCATCACCACCCTCTTGCAAACGATATTGAGACAAAGCGTCTCCCTTACGCAGTGTCTCAGAACCTGTTGAGTTGACTCGAACACCGTAGCGCCCCGTGATGAAGCACGAATCACTCGAATTACACCAATAATATCCGCCGCCCGCTCAATACACACGTAGCAGGCCTCTGCCTATGATTCGTGCCATTCGTGAAATTCGTGGTCAAGAGCGGTTCCGCAGGCTGGAAGCCCGCGGCGCGTGCGGGCCGGAGGCACCGCATCACTTCTGGACACAAGAAAGCGCGCCACAGTTCGTCTTAATCTGTTTAAAATGAATTGTTAATGACAAATATTAGTGCATTGAGCGGGACGCTCGATGGACGGGGCGCGACGCCCCGTCCGGCGGGCAGGATGCGCCGCCCTACCCGAGAACCACCACCTGGGAGAGCCGCTCAGCGGCCTCGTGCGATCATTGCTTTGGCGCACGCCTTTCGCGTGGCGCCTGGATCGGGAGTGACCGCGCGTTTCTCACTGAGCGCCCGCAAAAGAGCCAGACCTCGGGGCGACGCCCGGAAAATGGGCGGAAGAGATCGAAAGGTGGGTGTCTGCCATCCCCTCCGCAGCAGTGAACGGCCACCCGAAGCGCGCTCCCGACGCTCCGCCACGAAGCCGGTGCCGGAGGCCGGGGCGCGGAGCCGTTGCGAAGGCCGGAGGCGTGGCACGATGCAGAGGGGCCGAGCGGAGCGAGGGTGCGCAGGGGTTTGCGGCTGCGTCTGACGCGACAGCGGCAGCGGGAGCAGCCGACGCCCGGCTCCAACACAACGAAGGGAGCCGAGCGACCGATTAGGGAGCGAGACAGACAGCCAAAGGCTGCCCGAAGGGCGGACAGCGCGGAGACCTCCGCGATGCCGTCAACGGCTGGAGGCCGCAGCGACGTGGCGAAGTGCAACGAGCCGCCGAGCGCAGGCCGGAACGCCCAGCGACCGCCCCACGAACGGCGAGGGCGCGATGCCTGCGGGGGCGCTTTCGATGATACGGCGAAGCCGCACTCCGCCCCCATTAGCAGGCAGCGTGACGGAGCGGCCGTTTGCCGGACAGCCCGGTGGCTCCCGCTTCACGCGCCAATGGAACGACGCCCGAACCTATAGCAAGCCACGAATGCTCGCTGCGATTGACTCATCATGCTCGAGAGGCAACCGTGACTACCGATCATTCAATTTCGGTTCCAAATTCCGGTCATTTGGTGTAGGGTTTCGATGGCCCTCTACAACGACAAAGTGATCTCCCCTGGCATTCATCATGAAGCTGATTTTTGCGTAAGTGCGGTCTGAAAATTGGATCCAGAGCCTTTTATCGACTCTACTATTCCATTCTTTCTCATCCATAGATTTCGGCATATCTATCACAAAAGCAGATTCGTAGCCACCATCTGGGGCAACAAGATCAAATTCATCAGACGCTTCCTGCACCCCTCCGCCTTCAACACTCACTTCGCACCGCCAGTCGTATGGCGCATTGGGAGGCTGGGTGTTGTCCTCCATTGTTCGGCAGCTAATTAACAACGAAAATTTGTCTGTTTTTGAAAGGCTGATGGAAACAGGACTTCCGTCACGTGGAATCTTCGACTGAGCACGCAGTTGTTCTAATAGAACAGGGTTTCCGGATTTCCGTAGATTGAAAATGGTCGGAGAAGCGGGGTCGGGTTTGTATGCCCGTGGACTATCTTCAACACCAAAATCAAACCCTTGTGTTGAAGGATGGAGCTTCCCTCCTTTCTCCACACGGTAATACCCAGGCTTCTCGACTTTGATATGAATTGCAGTCCCTTTGGATAATATCTTAAACGTGCCGTCATTCGCGGAGGTGACGGAAATGGGCGACCCCTTCCATGAGTCAAGAACAGAAGCGCTTATTTTTGCCGATGGAACTGGGTTGCCATCTTGATCGAGAACGATGCCATAAAATTCGATAGGCGTCTGCATCATCGCTTGAAATGGATTTAGCTGTGGCACGCCGCCTTCACTTGTTTGGGGTGTCGTCAATGGGATGCCCGGAGAACTCTGCGATTGAATGTTTGGATCCTTTCGCTCCCTTGGTGAGCTATCTCTTTTTGCAAGCCATACAAAAAGGATAGATGCTACAAAAATGAGAGCCAGCAAACCAACAATTTTAATTCTGTCTTTCATGGAATCGGATTTGGAATAATGTCAAATGCATAGAGCAATTCACGCCAATTTCCGAATGTCCGCTGTAGCGACCATATCCACATCGCACTATGTTCGTCTCCAAAATCGCGAGCATCCAAGTCCACCATCCATCCGCTTGTGAAGCCAAGTTTGGTGGGAGTTCGTCCAGCGGCAATCGACCTCGTCTTACTAACATAGTCCATCGCCTCCTCTGTCATGGTTACACCACGGAGAGGAACCGTTAGAATTATCGGATCCATTTGAGCGAGTTTGTGCAGCATGCCGTTAATTGTCCATCCACTGCTTGAGTAGCCGTAGGCACGCTCAACGGGTGCCGTCAGGGTTCCCTGCGGCTTGTTAATGAGATGATTTCTATCCCACCAAATCAAGGCGTTGTCATCTTCAAGATAAAAATTTTTCACCCTTGCAGTGATGCCACTAAACTTTCCTGAGAGGCCAAAGTTGGTTTGCACAGTTGGGACGCTATCAGTATCAGGTGTCTGACGCGTTGGGTAGTCGACGCGGGCTGGATCGTAGCTTTGCGCCGCCATCGCCGCGTTGAAGAGCACATAGTTGTCAATCCCTCCCATTCCTTTCCTAAACGCAGAACCCACAACCACATTGCCCATGCTGTGAGCCATGATGTTTTTGGTGTATCCACTAGGAAGTGATTCGACATATGATTTCAGCGCCACTCCGCTGAGCCAAGCGCGATACTCGCTCTTGTTGTAAGACAAGTAGCCGTCTGTCCAGGGGTCCGTCACATCACTGAATGTCGGCCAACTGAAGAACGCATAGCGCCCTTTGTATCCCAAGTGCCACAGTCGCTTGAACGTCGTATTCGCCCATGTTTGCCGCTCTGCATAACCCATTCTCCAACCGTGGACGTGGATGATGTATTGCTTTGTTCCGTCTGGGTCACGATCTGGCGGATTCCCGTTCGGATCACTGGTTGCGTGGAAGATCAGCGGCTCGGTTGTCGCCCAAGGGTCGGGTGTATCGCCAGGCTCAGCACTCGGGGGCGCGATTTGCCCACGCTCAAACATTTCTTGGACATCCATCAACTTGATCCAAACTCCCGTCCCTTCAGCTTCCGGTGACGAACCAAACTTGATGACTATAGCGAGCTTGGCAGTGCCTTTTTCGCAGCCTTCAAAAATGAAGTGCGGCTTCGAGCTTCCTGCCGCCACATTCTGCCAGTAGGAGCTTGGTAGGAATGCAGTTTGCGTTCCCTTTACATCCAAGACAGCGCTTCGATGCGTAGAGTCAACCTGCAAGTTTGCCTCGTATTTGTAAAAGAGGTATTTCTCGTCCCCTTCTTCACCTTGGGCTTTGTATACGCGGATTCGTGGGCCGCTTCCGCCAGTCCATTTGAAACCAATCTGTGCTTCGCCAGCTTTGGCCTTATCGATGATGTCCGATGGCAATGTCAGATGAAGGCGCGTGAAGTCCTCAAGATCACGCACCCCGTCAATGTGACCGGTCGCTACAGCGGAATTCCAGTCAATGAACTGAGGGGGAGATAATTCGTCCACCTTCATGGCTTCCTCCACGTCCTGCCCAAGCGTGTATGGATCATCATCATTATTGATCCAAAAGCGGAATGGCTTTTCCTGTGTGGCGGTTTCCCCGCTGGCGATGGTGCCATCTCGGTTCGCATCGACGGCTAAGTCAACCGGCAGGAGGAGCACCGGTTTCACGCCTGGCGTCGGCGGGGAGGAGGCGGTGGCGAGGATGACGCCATGGTTGTTGAGGTGGTGGACAGCGGAGACGGTCCAGGTTGTGTTGTGGAGGAGGTTGTTGACGAAATGGAGGCGGCCGTTGCGCCAGAGACGGGGTGACACCTGGGCGGGCAAGATTGAATTCCATGGCCAGAGGATTTCGCCACGGGTATTGATGGTGGTGGCGGCGAGGTCGAGTGCGTCGGCGGCGGCGCCGTTGCTGTCGGTGATGCCGAGGGGGATCGGCTGAGCCCAGTGGGTCGAGATGGCCAGGCGTCCGTTGCCATCGAGGACGACCAGGGGGTCGGGTGCGGAACTGCCAGGACCCTTGGTCAACCTTTGGATTGCCAGCGGGAGGGCCATGCCGCCCGGGTTTGGAAGCAGCGGGAATGTGTGGACGACACTGCCTGGCGTCCACACGGCATATGGAGGGGTGACGCCGCTACTGTTGAAATTTCCGCAAACAAAGCCATCGAAGCTGGATCCCATGCTTGTGGCGAAGTTGTAGGACGAGGGTCTGCCACGCGCGCCCAGGTTCTGATAGTTAGAAGGGGCCGCACTGACTCGTCGATGAGTGGCGTAATCCGATCCTTGCGCGCTGTTCACAAGTACGACTCCCCCGGAGGCAATGGAGGCAACCATGCCGTTCCAATCGAATATCGTTGTGAAGTCCCACGTCCAATTGTTCTGCCAGGTTGTGTTGCGCCCGACTGGAACTGGCGCGGGGCCTACCGATCCGCTGACGGGCTGCCATATGAGGGAGGTGACAAAGCTGCTTTCCCAGTCGAATGAATTCACCTTGTCCTGCAGTTGAGCCACAGCCGCGATCCGGCGATCGTTGTCTATCTGGACTGGCGCTTCCGCAGGAATCTCACGGGTGTAAAACCGAACGGGCAGCATTGTGTCGTTGTCCCTTCGACTGGCATTGGCTACTTCCAGCAGACCGGCCTGGCCAAGTGTTGTCCAGGCGCCATTGGTCCAGACGATGGGAACCCTGTAGCCGGGCCTGGAACCATCGGGAGTGGGTGGATCCGCAAATCCAGCCACGTCGCCATCGGGATCCTCGGACTCCGACGGTAGGCTGGTGGCAAGGATCGGGTTGGAGCCAGCCTGCACCTCAAAGAGATCGTTCCATCCATCGCCGTCCGAATCCGCATTTGTGATGCTGGCGCCGACGAGGAATTCATGCCAGTCCGGCAGCCCGTCGGAGTCGGTGTCCTTGGTGAGGAATGCCTGGCTGAATCCGAAGGAGAAGACGAATTTCAGTTGTCCGAGGGTGGCGGGGGCGGCGTTGGCGGGGCCGGTGGTGACCGACCAGGGGTAGGTCGGGTTCGGGATGCCGTAAGTGTCCGGGTTGTTCCATTTGTAGTGCATGGCGGCGAACCGGTCGTAGAACGGCTTGGCCACATGTTTCAACTGGCCGAGGGTGGCCGGTGAATAATCGTGCGGCGTGGCTCCGGGCTGGAGGAGGGCGGTTGCGGGGTCGGACCACCATGCGGGAGAGAAAAGCGGTGGTGACGGAGGCGGCGACCCGTGCCAGGAGGGGGAGTGGGAGCGGGTGAAAGCGCAGATCATGGGAACGGCGGTACTTTACGAGATTCGGGGCTGAGGCGCACGGATTTTTCGCTGTGGCTGCAACCCACAACAATCTTTACGTGGATCTCCTCGGGGACTCGGCCATCACCTGGAAGCGACGCTCTGCGGCCCCGTGCGATCATTGCTTTGGCGCACGCCTTTCGCGTGGCGCCTGGATCGACAGTGACCGCGCGTTTCTCACTGAGCGCCCGCAAAAGAGCCAGACCTCGGGCCGGCGCCCGGAAAATGGGCGGAAGAGATCGAAAGGTGGGTGTCTGCCATCCCCTCCGCAGCAGTGAACGGCCACCCGAAGCGCGCTCTGCGGCATACCCACCCCAAGGCGAAAGTGTTGGGTTTGAAAGAACCACGTTGTAGGTGAAGGTGTCCTCGCTGGCGGCGAATGCAAAATCGGCAATTGCTGCACCACCGGCTGGAAAACCTGCAACGGTAAGGGTGTTCACATAAAATACATGAATGTCGGCACTAGATGCTCCTGTTCCCAAACCGGTTATCAGATCCTTGGATTCTTGGGAAACAATCCCGTTTCCTGCAAGCAGGTCTGCACCAGACGAATCGGTCACGTTTAGCCCAGGGGGGCTCAGATCGACACCAGTTGGCGGGTCTTTGACACCAGCATGAGTGACATTAAGCCTGACGCCACGCTGGGCGTAACGCTCATTGGCAATCTTCCAAAACGAAGTCACCACAGTCTGCGAAATCAATTCGACGCCGCCCGCCGCTTGTGGCTTATCTCGAAGAATGACAGTGGTAACGTCCACTGCTTTTTCGACTGGAACAGGAACCTTCGTGCCAAGCGTCTGCCAAGCACCCGTGCCGATCTTGATTTCCTCGATCTTGAAGTTGCCACCGAGCTGAATCTTGTGAGTCCGGTCTCCTGTCGTGTCGTCTGCAATGCTGTCAACGGGATGATCATCGTCCACGTCATCAGAAACCAAGAGCATGGATTTTGAGATGGCATCCGCACCATCCGACACAAGGTCGATCTGCGTGGCGTTGTCGTCATAGGGAGTGGTCGTGGTGTGATCAGGGTTGTCCGTGGTGGACACTTTGACCGAGATGCCGCCGAGTGCCGCACCGCCGGGAACGCGGATATAAAAGCGATCCGAGTCCTTGTCGATGTCGAGGACTGCCGTGGCTCCCGTGCCGGTCAGCACTCCCGTTTCACTCATCTTGCCAACCTTGAGCTTCGAGAGCGCAGCCTTGTTTTTATCCACTACCTCCACCGGGAGGAGGGCAATCATGGGTGGATTGCTTGAAGCCTCAATTGATAGCTGGACGAATCATCGATGTAATATTCCAAATCGAGCCGAACTGGTTCATCGATTCTCACAAAAACCAAGGAACGATTAGGATCGAAGTGTATTTTTCCCAACTTCAGTTGCTCAGGCTCAATATTTCCGAGGAGTCTCAGAACATTTTCTTTTGTAGCCGCATGCCGCTTCACTTTGGATTCATCCGCCGATCGAATAGCTTTTGCAAGCTGATCGGTGTCGTTTGCTCTTGCCAATTCGACAATTGATACGGTCTTGCTTGAAGCCGCCGACATCACCTCAGCTTGTCTCTGGCCGCCTGTGTCAATCATGCTCGGTTCCGTCTGAGCAGTAGAATCTCCGCCTGTTAGTGAAGCTGTTTTAGAGGAGGCGGGCAAGGCTCCTGATTTCGAATGAGATGGCTCACCCTGCTTTGCTGACTGATTTTCCATACTCGAGCTTTTTCCAGTCCTGCTATCGCATGAAATCATTGCGAATAAAAGCACGATTACACATAATATTTTTGTATTCATGGCCTTCAAAATTTCGTTTTTGATTGCTTGCCTGGGTTTGCCCAATCTTTTGTGCTGTCTCCAGTAGTTCCAAATGCCGCGCGTTCGCAATAGACTTCTTCATCATCTCCATACGGAAACCCTGTGAACGACCAGCGATATTCAAAATCGCGTCGGATTGAGGCGAGGGCGACAGGATGATTGTCGGGGTCGAGAGGATCGGCTGCCTGGAGGACTTCGTCGGCGTCGCTTATGCCATCGCCGTCGGTGTCGGTAATGTTTATGCTGGCGCCGACGAGGAATTCATGCCAGTCCGGCAGCCCGTCGGAGTCGGTGTCCTTGGTGAGGAAGGCCTGGCTGAATCCGAAGGAGAAGACGAATTTCAGTTGACCGAGGGTGGCGGGGGCGGCGTTGGCGGGGCCGGACCACCACGCGGGAGAGAAAGGCGGCTGTGACGGAGGCGGCGACCGGCGCCAAGAGGCGCGGCGGGAGAGGGGGAAAGCGCGGATCATGGGGAGCGGCGGCATTTTACCAGATTCTGGACCGAGACGCACGAATTTTTCGCAGCGGGTTGCAGCCCACAACCATCTTGGCGTGGCTCTGCTCGAGGATTCGGCGAAAAGTAAATCGCCCATGGCTCACGATTCTGTTTGAGAATCGGGATGGAACCCAAAGGGACTTCTCCAGGTAATTTGGGGGTTCTCGGATACATCGCGCGTCTCGCGCCATGTCGCGCATACGTTTGACGCTACAAGGAGCGGGACGCTCGATGGACGGGGCGCGACGCCCCGTCCGGCGGGCAGGATGCGCCGCCCTACCCGAGAACCACCACCTGGGAGAGCCGCTCAGCGGCCTCGTGCGATCATTGCGTTGGCGCACGCCTTTCGTGTGGCGTCTGGATCGGGAGGGAGCGCGCGGTTCTCACCGAGCGCTCACAAATGCCAAACCTCGGAACGGCGCCCGGATAATCGGCAGAAGAGGCCGGGGGTGCTGGTGGGCGCAGAAACCGCTGCTCAGTGTACGACTTCGTCAGCATCTGGTTTCGAAGAACCCCATATTCTGCATGGACGCCGGTAGGGATCGAAAAATGGGTGTCTGCCTTTTCGCTGCATGCACATGCATGCAGTCAGTATCACTTCCGTCCCTTGAGCAGCAACCACAGAAGGCCGACTGCCGCAAGGATCGATACCGCAACCACCGGCCACGAAGTCGATGAAGTCTGTTCATCGCTCCGCACTGTTGGCGCCGGCTTTGTTTCGGGCGCCTGCTTCGGGGTTGGTGGCTGCGCCACCGAAGGCGATCCAGATACTGTTGCCGGATCGTCAGAAACAGGGGTCCTCCATCGCTCAAATTCAAAGGCTCTTTCGACAGAAGGCGCCAGGAACGGCCGCTTCCTGGCCAGGTCTTGCACCATCTCCACATCATCTTCCGTGCCGTGCTCAAGAAATATCTTCAATGCTACCTCGTTGAGAGTCGCATTGATTTCATCCGGGCGGCTCGTTATCATCCGCCGAAGATACTCAAGGTAAGGTTCCATTTTCAGGGTTCCTACTTTGGAAATCACCAAAGGAATCAAGTACTCCAAGCTTGTATTGTGATTCTTTTCCATGATATCGATCAGGAGAGGCGTGGCCTCATCGCCGCGACGCTTCAGATCATTCAGAATCGGCGTCATCTCGGAAGTCTTTAAAAGAAACCTCGGATCCCCCGCCTGCATCAGGTAAACATAAGACACGCGCAGCTTGAGGTCATCCAGCGGCAGCGCCTTCAGATCGTCCTCCGTTATTCCGGTTGGAAACGAGCGGTCGCGAAGCCGGGGTTCTTCCGGCGCATAACCCATGACATGGTCCTCCGCGGATACCGAACCAAGCCCAAAAAACAGAAGCGCCACGAAAGGCGCAAAGCTACCGGGCAGGAAGAAGATAGTCGGAATTGGTTTTCTTCTACCGGATTCCCTGCGTCTTCGGCAAGAAAAATCTTGTGCGGGCTGGTTTTTTTCGAGAGAAGGTGGTGGCGATGGATGCCCCGCAGACTCCCGCGCCTCCCATGGAACTCACGCTGCCGGCAAAGGCTCCCACGACCGAATGGATGGCGGAGGCCCTGCTGGTGGTGATCGCGGTGGCATTGACGTGGCCGGTGCTGGCGTTCGGCTTCGTGTTGCATGACGATGGCCTGGAAATCGCGCAAAACCCGCTCTTTTATCCCTTCGATGGAAGCGCGCTACGGCGGATCTGGTCTGCGCCGGATTTTTCCCACATTTACATTCCGGCGAGCTACACGGTTTTGGGCGCGCTGACGCAACTTTCACGCTGGTGGCAGGGGGTGGGGCCGATGGACGGGCCGGCCGCCGCTGTCTTCCATGCCGCGGGAATCATGTTGCACACGCTGAACGCGGTGCTGGTCTTCCGGCTGTTGCGTCGCGCGCTGGGCGGGGGTTCGGTCTGGGCGCCATTCGGAGGCGCGCTTCTCTTCGCCGTCCATCCCGCGCAGGTAGAAAGCTATGCCCGGGCTGGCAATGTGACTGTGACGCTGGGCGCCTTGTGGGCATTGCTGGCGCTCGGCGCTTTCCTGCGCTCACTCGAGCGAACGAGAGGCGCGGGATGGTGGGCGGCGGCGGCGTTTCTGTTTTTTGCGCTTGGATTGCTGACCCGTCCGGGTGTGGCCGCGCTGCCGGTGGCGGCCTGGGTGCTTGCCTGGACGCCGGGCCTGGGAAAGGGGCGGGCATTGGCGCTTCGTCTCGCGCCCTGGGCCGTGGTGGCGGTGGCTTACACGGGATTGACACTGTATTGGCAGCCGGCCGCTTTCGATGCGGGAGTGGCGGGCGGACGCTGGTGGGAACGCCCGGCCATCGCGGCGGATTCGCTGGCCTGGTATGCGGCGCAGGCGCTGTGGCCTTCTTCATTGGCCATCGATCATGGGAGGACACCGCAGGCGGTTATGGCGAGTCCCACGGTCTGGCTTTCGCTGGCAGGGGTGGTGGCAGCGCTGGTGGCGCTGGCAATCCTGGGCCGCGCAGCGTGGCGATGGAAGCTGGAAGTGGCTGGAATCGTCATGTTTGCGGTTCTGCTGGCGCCTGTTTCCGGTCTTGTTCCGGCGGCGAACCGCGAGACCGTGTCCATTGTCTATGACCGCCATCTGTATCTGCCCCTGCTCGGCCTGGCGCTGGCCTCCGCCGCGCTGCTGCGACGCGTCAGTCCCGAAAGACGGTTGTGGGTCGTATTGCCGGCCGCCCTGTTACTGGCGGTCTTGTCCCGGAATTACCAGCGTGCCTGGCGGGATTCCATCGTTCTGTTCAACCACGCGGTGAGGGTGAATCCCGGCAGTTGGTACGCACACGGGCAACTGGGTACGGCCTGGTACCTGGCCGGCAGACCGGCGGAGGCGGTGCCGTTGCTCGCGCGTAGTGTGGCTCTCAATCCACACCATGCGGACACACGAGTCAATCTGGGCCAGGCCTTGCTGGACTGCGGGCGTCATGAAGAGGCGGAGCCAGTATTGCGGAGCGCGGTCAGCCTCGCGCCCACCCAAGCCAACGCCCGCAACAGCCTGGCCGTGGCGCTGCTCCGCCGCAACGCCTGGGAGGAAGCCGAAGCGGAGGCGCGGACCGCACTCCGGCTGGACGCTTCGCATCCGCTGGCCATGACCAACCTGGCTCTGGCTCAATCAGGGCAAGGGCTTCAGGAGGAAGCGCTGGCACAAGCGCAAAAAGCCGCGGACGCTCATCCCCGAATCGGGACCGCGTGGATGGCGCTGAGTGAGATCCTGCGGGCGGCAGGCAAAGGTCCGGAGGCTCGGGAAGCGCTGGAGCGTGCGTGTGCGCTGGAGCCGCTACGGCAGGATTGGCGTGCCATGCTGAACACTGAAGAATCGCCCCCGGAAGCCGCGAACCCGCCGCCGCACGAGTAGAGGAGGATTTATCAAGATCGAGGGAGATCTGACCGGTTACGCCCAGTATCCCGGATCCGACTGCCTGAACGGCGGCATGATCCGCGTGCCGGACAGACACCGGCTCATGTCGCACCTGGCCTCGCACCACTCCCGGCTGATGACCTTCTGTGAACAGTATCGGGCTCACGGCCAGTGGACGACAAGGCGCGCGAAACGGCCACCCCCGTCCGGCAGCGGGACGGTGACTTCGCGGACGGTCTCTTCCGGGGCGACGGAAGCGGCCTCGGTCCACGTTTGCAGGTCACCCGAGACCTGCACGGTGTAGTGGCGGCCGGGACGGGCGGAAAATGTGATTTGAAA
>CAZYHO010000105.1:0-2983 GCA_964647495.1 uncultured Akkermansia sp.
GCTGAGTCAGTTAGAGGAACAGATCGTCTGGCCCGGTCGCTCACGCTGCGGAGGATGGACCAGAATGACGCAACTCGTTCCTGCTTCGCTTCCTTCGTTGCCTTCTGTTCAAATCAATTTCCCCTTCAGGATCACTCAATACGCTTCCACCCTCTGACCTCTGGCTTTCTACTGCCTGTGATTCGTGCCTGAAATTCGTGGTCAAGAACGGTTCCGCAGGCTGTAAGTCCTGCGGGGCGTGCGGGCCGGAGGCGCCGCATCACTTCCGGGCTCAATAAGGGCATGCGAATCACGCGAAGACCTCGACCTTCGGATAAAGATCGCGGAGGCACTTGGCGCAGGCGGCGGTGAGGATGGAGCGGAGATCATCCTCGATCTGGTCCGGGGTACGGCCGCTCTTCGGGTCACCCGCTTCTTTCCAGATCTGCTCGAGGCGGTCTTTTTCCATGGACACGGCTTCCTGGACCACTTCCCGCCAGTGGTTCGGGTGTTCGCCATCCTCCCACTCGCCGCGGCCGCGGCCGAAGTGCGAGACGGCAAGATAACACAGGAGAACGATCTGCACCTGCTCGGTGTAATGCGCGAAACTCCAGCGCACTTCATTGCCCGCCTTGCCGCGGACGAGGTTGTATGTGCGCGCGAGCATGTAACCGCCCACGCCACCGCTGATCGCGCCCAGCACGGTGCCGGTGAAAACCGTGGTGCCGTGCGACAGGATATCGACGATCACGCCGCTGGTCAGCCCGGTGGCGAGCCCGCCTATCGCCGTCCAGAGCGATTCGTTGACTTTTTTCACGTCGCCGAGCAGTTCGCGCGCGTTCTGCCCGAGCGGTTTGGATGAATGGCCTTCGAGCCCGAAAAGTTTGATCAACTCGTCGGTGATTTCGAGCGTGCGGCCGGCCAGGCGTTCGGACAGTTGCCGGCGCGCCTCGCCCATCTCCGAATTGATCTCGTCGCGCTTGAACCCGATCCTTTGCAGGATCGACTCGTTGCTCACCCTGACGACGTCGAGCAGCGATCCGGTGAGCGCGCGGGCCATGACGCCGACCGCCTCGCGGTGGACATCGAGGTTTTTCTCGCGCCAGGCGGTGCGCAGGAGGCGGAACGTTTCCTTTTTCTCCAGCGGGGCGGCGGGGGCCAGCGTCTCGAGCAATTCCCCCTCCTGCACCCAGCAGCGCGCGAAGGCGTCAAGGCTGAGCGCCTGCTTGACGATGGGAAATTTTTTCATCTGGCCGACCCAAAGCGCTTCTTCTCCCTCCTCCACTTCGGGCGCGCGCGGCGCACCTGTCTGGTTCAGGAGCAGGATGACCGGTTTGCCCATCCACGAGAGGATCTCCATTTCCATGTCGACGTACGGCATGTCGTCCGGCCGTTGCGAGGCATCGACGAGGTAGAGGACGATGTCGGCTTCCTCGCGCACGTTTTTCACCGCCTGCTGGCTGCACCAGAGCGGGCGGTTCACGTACCGGTCCCAGAGTTGCGTGAGCACCCAGCGGATCGGCTGCTCGCTCTGCTTGAGGCGCCGCAGCAGGCGTGCGGTGTCCCCGAACCCGGGCGTGTCCCACAACAGCAGTCGCCGTCCCTGCGTGGCGACCATGACGTGCGCCTCGCTCAAGTCCGTCACGTGCGGGCGGTCCGAGGCCTCCCCGACGTCGCGCCGCAGCAATGTGCGCGCCAGTGTGGTTTTTCCCACGTTGGTGTGGGAAATCAGGCTGAGTGTCAGCGTGGAGGAATCGGGCATCGTCACGGAAAGTCGAGCCGGCATCATCCCGGCGCCCCGCCGATTTTCAAGCGCCGCCCTTGTGCTTTCGACGGGGGTGGTGATTTGTCATTCGTCACTTCAACACTGAACACCATGCTTTCTGCTGACGAGATGCGCCGATATGCCCGGCATTTGATTCTTCCCGGATTCGGGAGGGAGGGGCAGGAGCGGCTGAAGGAGGGGAGTGTGCTGTGCATCGGGGCGGGGGGGCTTGGATCGCCGGCGCTCATGTACCTTGCGGCGGCCGGGGTGGGGCGGATCGGAGTGGTCGATCCGGATGTGGTCGACGAGAGCAACTTGCAGCGGCAAGTGCTCTTCGGGACCGGCGACGTGGGGCGCGCGAAGGTCGATGTGGCGGCCGGCCGGCTGCGCGAAATCAATCCGCACATCGCGCTGGAGCCTCACCGTGTGCGGCTGACGCGTGACAACGCGATGGACCTGGCCGCGCGGTACGATCTGCTGCTGGACGGTACGGACAACTTTCCGACGCGCTATCTCTGCAACGACGTGGCGGTGCGGTTGGGGAAAGCGAACGTGCACGGCGCGATCCATCGCTTCGAGGGGCAGGTCAGCGTGTTCGCGCCGCATCTAGGCGGGCCCTGCTACCGATGCCTGTTTCCCGAGCCGCCGCCGCCGGGCGCGGTGCCGTCCTGCGCGGAGGGAGGCGTGCTCGGCGTGCTGCCCGGGCTGGTCGGCGCGCTGCAGGCGGTGGAGGCGATCAAACTGCTGGCCGGGCTTGGCGCGCCGCTGGTCGGCCGCCTGCTTCATGTGGACGCCTTGAGCATGCGCCATCGCGAGATCCGGCTTCGCCGTGATCCGGCGTGCGCGCTTTGCGGCGAGAGCCCGAGCCTGACGGAATTGCCCGATTACCCGCTGACGTGCGCGGCCGACGCCGCGGGACCGCTCTCGCTGAGCGTGGCCGAATTTGCCGCGCTGCGGGCCGCGGGCGAGCCGTACACGCTGCTCGACGTGCGGGAGCCCGAGGAGGTGGCCGCCGCGCGTTTTCCCGAGTCGGTGGTGATTCCACTTGGGCAGTTGGCGGCGCGGCTTTCGGAGATTCCCGCGGCGCCGCGTCCGCTGATCGTCCACTGCAAGGCCGGTGTGCGCAGCGCGCACGCCATCGGCATTCTGGCCGAAGCGGGCGCCGGCGACGAGGCGATCAATCTCGCGGGCGGGCTCGACGCCTGGCTGGCGGCCTACGGCGGCGTGCCGCGCTGAGCG
>CAZYHO010000105.1:3083-5631 GCA_964647495.1 uncultured Akkermansia sp.
AATGTTTCGCCCAGCGGCGAGAGCCGGCCGGTCCACAGCGCGCCGAACCGCAGCGGAGGCATATCGTCGAGCGGCAGCACTTTGACGCCCGGTGCGATCTGGAATTTCGGGTGGTGAAGAAGCAATCCCACGCCGAATCCTTCCGCCACATAGCGCATCACGAGATCCAGGCTGCACACTTCCAGGCTCGGAATCCAGTCGATGCCCCGCTGGCGGAGCGCGCCCTGAAACGCGCGTGACAGAGCGTCCTTGGATTCGAGGGTAACGAGCGGCAGGTCGATGCGGTCGCGATCGAGTATCTGGGATGCTGCGGTGAGGCCGCTTTTTTCGGAAACCGCGAGCAGCATCGGCAGGTGCGCCAGTTCGAGCGTTTCGAATCCGGAGGCTTTGGTCTCGTAGAGCGTGCTCAATCCGAGGTCGATTTCCTGCGCGGCGAGCAGCGCTTCGATGTGCTGCTGGCGTCCGTGGGCGAGCGTAAAGTGGAAGCGTGTGATCCGCCGCTGCATGCGGGTCAACAGGTCGGGCAGGTAATCGCGCTGGACGACTTCGGCGGCGGCCAGGCGCATCCGGTTTGCCGCGCCCCCGCGAATCTGGTCGCTCACCTCGCCGATCCGTCCGAAGAAGGGCGCGATGAAGTCGTAGAGTTCCTGGCCGGCGCGCGTCAGTTGGAATGGCCGGCGCTGGTAAAGCGTGACGCCCAGCGAGTCTTCGAGCTGAAGGATTTGCGCGCTGATCGCCGGCTGCTGGATGCCGTACGGCATGGACCGCGCCGCGGCGCTCACGCCGCCATGCCGCGCCACGTAAAAGAACAGCTCAAGATGATGGACGTTCATATGGCGCTCCGACGCTCCGCGAAATCATCGCGGGCGCCACCGGGAATCCCGGAGGCGGATCGGGCGGATCAGGCGGATCAGACGGATCAGACGGATCAGACGGATCAGACGGATCGGGGGGGGATCGCGAGGATGTGCGCGGATGTTCTCTTCAGGCGAGCAGTCCTTTGACGAGGTGGCCGTGGACGTCGGTGAGCCGGAAGTCGCGACCCTGGAAGCGGAAGGTGAGGCGTTCGTGGTCGAAGCCGAGGAGGTGGAGGAGGGTGGCGTGGAGGTCGTGGATGTGGACCGGGTCGTGAACGACGTTGAAGCCGAAGTCGTCCGTGGCGCCGTGGATGTGTCCCTGGCGGACGCCGCCGCCGGCGAGCCAGAGTGAAAAGGCGCGATTGTGGTGGTCGCGGCCGTCGGTGCCGCCCTGGGCCATCGGGGTGCGTCCGAATTCGCCGGCCCAGATGACGAGCGTATCGTCGAGAAGGCCGAGGCGTTTGAGGTCCATGACGAGGGCGGCGGACGGGCGGTCGGTATCGTCGCAATTGCGGCGATGGCCGTTGGTGAGGTCGCCGTGCTGGTCCCAGGCTTCGTGGAAGAGCTGGATGAAACGGACGCCGCGTTCGGCGAGGCGGCGGGCGAGGAGGCAGTTGCGGGCATAGGTCGATTCGCGGACGTCCTTGATGCCGTACATTTCGAGGACGTCGGGCGGCTCCCTGGAGAGGTCCATGAGTTCCGGGGCGCTGGTCTGGAGGCGGTAGGCCATTTCGTAGCTTTGGACGCGCGCGGTGATTTCGGGGTCGCCGGCGGAGGCGGCGTGGAGGTGATTGAGGCGGGCGAGTGTGTCGAGGGCGGCGCGCTGTGCGTCATTGGTGACGCCGGGCGGATTGGTGAGGTAAAGGACCGGATCACCGGTGGCGCGGAACGGGGTGCCGGCGTAGACGGTCGGGAGAAATCCCGCGCCCCAGTTGCCGGCGCCGCCGCTGGTGCCTTTGGCGCTGCTGAGGACGACGTATCCCGGCAGGTCCGCGCCCTCGGTGCCCAGGCCGTAGACCGACCAGGCCCCGAAACTCGGGCGTCCGAAGATCTGTGAACCCGTGTTCATGAGGATCTGGCCGGGCGCGTGGTTGACGGCGTCCGTTTGCATGGAGCGGACGAGGCAGATGTCGTCGGCGATTTTGGCGAGGTGGGGCAGGGTTTCGCTGAGTTCCATGCCGCACTGACCGGCGCGCTGGAAAGCGTACTTGGGGGCGAGCAGGGCGGAGTTCGGTTTGATGAAGGCGGCGCGATACCCTTCGAGGAGCGAGGGAGGGGGCAGTTCGCCATTGCGCCTGGTGAGTTCGGGTTTGGGGTCGAAGAGTTCGATGTGGCTGGGCGCGCCGGCCTGGAACATGAAGATGACGCGTTTGGCCCTGGCGGGAAAGTGCGGCCGGCGCGGGGCGAAGGGGCTGGCGGCCGGGGCGGCGGTGGCGCGCGCCTCGTCGTGGAGGAGGGAAGCGAGCGCGACCCCGGCGAGCCCGATGCCGCAATCGCGGAAGAACCACCGGCGGGAAAGGCGGGACGGTGAAACGGCGGCCCGCAGTGACGGCAGGTCGGGCGCGTTGAGGAGCGGTGGTCCGTGAGATGGCATCATGGCGGGATCAGTTTTTGCTGAGGGATTCGTCGAGATTGAGAAGAACGCGGGCGGCGAGCGTCCAGGCCGCCGCATCGACGGCGGTGGCGCCTTC
>CAZYHO010000105.1:5731-11827 GCA_964647495.1 uncultured Akkermansia sp.
GTGAGGGCGGCAAGGGCGGTGTTGGAGCGTGGCCGCCGCACGCACGAGACGTCACCCGGCGGCGCATCGAACGACGCCATCACGGGATCCGGCATCGAGCGGCGGCGGAGGATGTAAAGCGCGCGGCGGTAGCGGTCGGGGCCTTGCGCGACCGGCCACGGGATGGTGGTGTAGTTGAAGGAGAGAAGGTTTTCGGGGACGGGCGGGTAGATGCTCGGTCCGCCGATTTTTTCGTGGAGCAGGCCGGCGGCGCTGAGAGCCACATCGCGGATGGTTTCCGCCTCCATGCGGAAACGCGGACCGCGGGCGAGCAGTTCGTTTTTCGGATCGCGTTCGATCATTTCCGGCGTGGCCTTCGAGTCCTGCTGATACGTCCGGCTCGTGACAATCGTGCGGACAAGCCGCTTGAGCGACCAGCCCGATTCCATGAAATCGACGGCAAGCCAGTCGAGCACGGGCGCCTGCGGAGGCGTGGGCGTGCGCGTGCCGAAATCTTCCGCGGTTTCGACCAGGCCCATGCCGAAAATCGACTGCCAGACGCGATTGACGGCGACGCGCGCGGTCAGCGGCGACTCGCGGGCGACCAGCCAGCGGGCAAACGTCAGGCGGTCGCGCGGCGCGTCGCCGGGCATCGGGTGCAGGAAAGCCGGCGTGTGCGGGGCGACCGGATCGGTGGGTTTGTCCCATGCGCCGCGGTCGAGCCGGTGGGTGGCGCGTTCGAGACCCGGTGACAGGCGGCCGAGGTGGAGGACCGAGGTGCGGGGGGATGGCCATCCGGCGTAGAGGGCATCGATGGCCGCGGCATACGGCGCGAGGCCCGGGTCGCTTTGACGCCACGCATCGATGAGGGCGGCGCGCTGGGCCGGTGTGCGCCGGTCATGATCGGTGGCGAGTGCGGTGGCGTGGCCGATGGCGACCGGATCGGGCGAAGTGGTGAGCGAGAGGCGGAACCGGCCGACCATCATCGTCTGGTCGCCGTTGTTGCCGCCGCCGTGCGCGTTTTTCATTTTGACGCGCAACTGCGTGCCGGCTGGCCTGGCGAGCGGCTGGGCAAAGCGCATGACGGCGACCGATTCGGCATTGCGGCGGCCCGGGCCGCGGTCGGCACGCCAGGCGGTGAGGTCGTTGCCGTCGATGAGATGGGCGACCGGCCCGCGGGTGCGCTGGCGGTTTTTGTCGGAGCCCGGGCCGCCCCATTCTGGCTCGACCGGGCCGTCGGGTTCGGAGAAATCCGCGGTGGCCTCGGTGAGGTCGAGCTTTTCCCAGGCATCGCTGCCCGGGGCGCGGGCTTCGACGGTGAGTTCGGTGATCGCCCAGGTGCCGTAGCGGCTGCGGCCGGGGCCGCGGAACGGAAGGTCGTCGTGCGTGAGGATTTCCAGGCGCAGGCCGGTGGCGCCGTCGAGCGGTGTTTCGGCGAGCGAAAAGATCCAGTCGTCGCTTGTCGTGCGGTGGCCGAGCGTGAGCACCGAGAGGTCCGGCAACGAGACAGGATGATTCAGGCCGCTCACGGCGAGCGAATCGACCACCTGGAGCGGCGTCCATGTGACGGCGGCCAAGGCGGCGCGCTGGAGTTTTTCCCAGGCGCTGTAGCGGGCGAACCAATCGGGAACCTCCGCCTGAAGCCGGGCGTCCTCGAATGCGACGGCTTCGCGCCGTTGGTCGATGTCGCGCAAGGCCGCATCGTCATAGACCCACGATTGGGCGTCGGCCGCATCGTTGATGAAGGCGTACATGCCGAAGTATTCGTCATGGGTGATCGGGTCGAATTTATGCGTGTGGCATTGCGCGCACTGCAGGGTGAGGCCGAGCACGGATTTTCCGAGGGCGTCCATGCGGTCGAACATGCCTTCGATGCGGAATTGCTCAGGCACGATGGCGCCTTCTTCATTGATCAGGCTGTTGGCGAGGAAGCCGGTCGCGATCATGGCGTCCTGGCCGGCGCCCGGCCGCAAGTCGCCGGCGACCTGGTCGATGATGAACTGGTCGTACGGGAGATCGCGGTTGAGGGCGTCGATGACCCAGTCGCGCCAGGCCCATTGTTCGCGGATGAAGTCTTTTTCGTAGCCGTTGCTGTCGGCGTAGCGGGCGGCGTCGAGCCACGGCCGCGCCCATTTTTCGCCGAAGGCGGGACGGGCGAGCAACGTGTCGAGCAGCGCGGCCACGGCCCCGGTGCGCCCGTTGGCGTCGGCGGCCACGAAGGCACGCACTTCGTCCGGCGTGGGAGGCAGGCCGGTCACGTCGAGGTAGATGCGGCGGGCGAGTGTTTCGGCGGGAGCCGGCGCGGCGGGTGAGAGCCCTTCGCGGGACAAGCGCGCGCCGACCAGGGCATCGACCGGATGCGGCGGCGCGCCGCCGTCGGGGGTGGCGGTTGCGGCGGCGAGCGGTGGTCGCGCTGGGGGCACGAAGCTCCAGTGTTCGCTGTAGGCGCCACCCGCGTCGATCCATCGCCGGAGGATGTCGACCTGATCCGGTTCGAGAGGTTTTTTTTCCGACGGCGGCGGCATGATGTCGTCGGGGTCGGCCGACTGGATGCGGTGGACGAGGGTGCTGGCGTGCGCTTTGCCTGGCAGGAGCGCGGGGTCGCCGGAATCGCCGCCGGCCTGAGCGCCCTCGGATGTGTCGAGGCGGAGCCCGCCTTTGCGCGAGGCGGCGTCCGGCCCGTGGCAGGCGAAGCAATGGCCGCTGAGGATCGGCTGGACGTCGCGCGCGAAATCCGGCGCGGGCAAATCGGCGGCGCCCGCAGGGGCGGCCAGCGCGATTGCGGACCAGGCGAGCGCCAGCGCGCACGACCCGGGTGCGGCGGTGATCAAACGACCACCGGCCTGCCGGAACGAAAATGAAAGAGCGGGAGCCAGCACGGACATGACGGAACATTAATATATGAAGAGAAGCGCCGCGAGCGCCACCGCCAGCCTTCCCTTATGGTGGACTCGGCAATCTCATGAGGCGGGCGCGATCGATGGCGGGCCAGAGCCGCAGGTCGCGGCGGGGGTGCGGGACAAAAAAGTCAAGAAATCTTAAGTTTTGCCCGCAGGGTGACATACGAATTGCGAGCCGGCTGCCCCCCACGCAATTCGTATGTCACCCTGCGGTGGGCGAGTCGCTCTTGAGAATGGATCGCAACAATATTTTTAACTCGCAGGGTGCGCACGGATTACGGGCTGCTGGCTTGCAATTCGTCTGTCGCCCTGTGTGTGGGGGAAGCGCTATTGAGAATGAATTGCAACAAGTTTTTTGGAACCGGTCGGGGAACCGGGGGTTTGGGCGGGCTGTCGCGGGCTGCACCTTGACCGTGCGAGCGTGATCCGGTATGGGACGCGCATGCCACGCGCGCAGACAAAGACGGCCCGGAAGGCGGCCGCGGGATCCGGGAAATCGAAGCTCACGTACAAGGGGGCGGGCGTGGACACGCATGAGGCGGCGGCGCTCGTGGGCGACATCGCCGGGCTTGTGGCCTCGACACAGCGGCACCGGAAGCTGGCGAACGCGTTCGGGCTGTTTGCGGCGGCGTACGACCTGGGTGGCTACAAGCACCCGGTGATCGTGACCGGGGCGGACGGTGTGGGTTCGAAGCTCGAGCTGCTTCTCGAGCACGACCTGCTGGAGACAGCGGGGAAAGATCTGGTGGCGATGAACGTGAACGACGTGCTCACCACCGGCGCCGATGCCATCCTGTTTCTCGACTACATCGGCATCGGGCGGATCGAGAAAGCGAAAGTCACGCGCCTCATCGCCGGCATGGCCGAGTGGTGCGCGGCCTGCCGCTGCATCCTGGCCGGCGGCGAGACGGCGGAAATGCCCGGCATCGTGCCCGACGGCGTGATCGAGCTGGCCGGATTCGCCGTCGGCGCGGCCGAGAAAAAAGATCTGCTCGATATTTCCAAAGTGCGCCCGGGCGACGCGGTCATCGGCTGGCCGTCGGCGGGATTTCACAGCAACGGGTGGTCGCTCGTGCGCCAGTGTCTCAAGACACTCGGCAATCAGGTGACGCGCGCGCAGACACGCGCCCTGCTCGCTCCGACCCGGCTGTACCACGAGGAAGTCCGGGCGCTGCGGAAACGCAAAGTGCGCGTCCACGCCATGGCCCACATCACGGGCGGCGGACTGCCGGAAAACCTCGAACGCCTGCTCGGCAAGAACGGGGCGGACCTGCACATCCCGCAATGGACTCTCGGCGCCATCCCGCGGATCCTTGCGCTGTGCGATCCGATCTCCGCGCTCGAAACTTTCAACATGGGGTGGGGATGGGTCGCGGTCGTCAATGCGAAGGACACGAAGCAAGCGCTCAAGTGCGGCGCGGGCGCACGCGTGCTGGGCGAAGTGGGCGGAAAAAAGGGGGTGAGGGTGAGGGTGGGGTGAGGGTGGGGCTTATGGGGCCTGTATGGCCTATGGGCCTATGGTCTATGCGCGATTCAGCCAGCGGTGGAGGCAGGGTATGGCGAGGGCGGCGAGGGTGCCGCCGGCCATGTCGGCGAGCCAGTCTCCGAGGTCGAGGCCGCTGCGGCCGGGTGTGAACCATTGGTGGGTTTCGTCGAAGGCGCCGACGAGAGCGGCGGCGACGGGCAGGAGCCACCAGCGCGAAGGCCAGCGACCGCTTGCGGCCAGCCAGCCGCCGAGCAGCAGACCGCCGAGGAAGAAGTAACCGGCGTGCTCCAATTTGTCGAACCACCGGAATGGGCGCGGGCCGAGGCGGTCACCAGGGATCGACGAGAGGATGAAGAGGACGGCGAACCAGAGCCACCAGCCGAAGCGCCAAAGGCGGGGCTGGGCGAGGCGGGCCGGCCAGGAGCGGGGCGTCACGCGGCGGGGCCGTCAGTTGAGGTTTCTCAATTCCTGTTCCAGGCGCTCGCTGAGCCACTGTTTCATCATGCTCTGGTAGTTGAGGAATCGTGTGCGCGCCATGCGCTTGATCCGCGCCAGCATCCGCGGGTCAAACCGCAGCGTGATCGTGGTCGATTCGCGCACATCCGATTTGAGAATCGACTGGCTCATCAGCCGCGAGTCGACCTGATGATCCAGCCAGAATGCTGCCTCCTCCTTTGTGTCGTCGAACGAGGGGATCTCGTTCCATTTGGTGAGGGTCTTCATGGTGTGATTGTGATGGCTGGCGGGTGGTGTGGCGGGCGGCGGGTCAGAGAAGTTCGACGTTTTTGCGCTCGTAGAAGAGCAGTTCCTCGGGGGTCATCTGACGGGCGCAAACGATCCGGTATTTTTTTCCGTCCGTCCAGAAGACGGAGAAGACGCCTCTGTTGCCGATGGATTTGCCCAGGTTGAAATAGCGTGCCTCGCCGCCGCCGTCCCCTTCCGGGAGCAGGCGGATGCTGAAGGGATCCTCGAAGGACTCCTCGATCTCGCGGGGCAGCACTGATTTCAGATCAAAGGGGGCGTCGAGCCAGTCAAAATCCATGGGGCAAACGTGAAAAACAAAGGGGATGGCGCTGGCGTGGGAACCGGCAGCGCCGGTGGTTATTTCAGCACCTCCGGGCCGGGTGACTGGATCAGTTCGATTTCATACCCTTCCGGGGCGTCGATGAACGCGAAGACCGATCCGCTGCTGGTGACGGTCGGGCCGTCGGAAAGCGGGTAGCCTTTTTCCGCCGCGTGCCGGGCGAAAGCCTCGAGATCCGGCACCTCGAACGCCAGATGCGTCAGATCGGGACCCACCACCACGGGGCCGCTCGCCGGAAAAGAGCAGATCTCCAGCAATTCATCGCTGCCCGGCGTCTCCAGGAAAACCAGTTCGGAGCCGCGCGGCGACTTGTGGCGCCGCACCTCGCGGAGCCCGAGCACGTCGGTGTAAAAGGCCACCGTCTTTTCCAGATCGGCGACCCGATAGCGGGTGTGGAGCAGTTTCGTGACCATGACGGAGATGAAACTCCCCCATAAACCGGGACAGGGCAGGGGGGAAATGAAATTAGTGGTGCACGGTGCATCGGTTCACGGTACACGGTGCACGGGGCACGGGGCACGGTTCATGGTTCATGGTTCATGGTTCATGGTTCATGGTTCATGGTTCATGGTTCACGGTTCATGGTTCACGGTTCACGGTTCACGGTTCACGGTTCACGGTTCACGGGGCACGGTTCACGGGGCACG
>CAZYHO010000106.1:0-11777 GCA_964647495.1 uncultured Akkermansia sp.
TTAACCTCCGCCTTCGGTGGGCGTCACGACGCGGACCTCCAGGAACACGGCGTGCAAGCGGTCCTTGCTCAATGTTCCCTCGCCGGTGACCGGTTGCCAGATGCCTGTCAGGCGTTTCATGCCGTCTACGGTGACAAAGCTCGTCTTGAGATTCAGTGAATGGAAATCCACGCCGGGCGCGTCGATGCGCCGTGTCGTCAGGCCATCCCGCGGCGCCTCGAACCGCTCTGTCGGCGGCCTGGACTGGCGGCTCACCGCCGTGGTGACATCGACCTTGCCATTCGCACCGACCACCGATTCGATCTCCCACTCCAGCCCCAGCAGCTTCGAGTCCGAGGTGGCGGTGATCTCTGTATTCGGCGTGCCGGCGGCGGCCACCACCACGGTCGCGTTCTCCGGTTTGGGCGGCTGCCCGTAGGTGTCCGGAATCAATTGCGCATACTCCGTGCCGGCGCGCACCATGCTGCGCTGCCCGCTTCTGGTTTCGAGCATCGCCGTTTCCACCACGCGGCCGCGCCCCTCCGCCACCTCGGCCTGCAATGTCTCCCACGCCGCCCGGTGATCCGTGAGCGCCAGGCTTTCGCGCCCCAGTCGCCGCACCAGCGCGCTGTCCGCCTCCACCACATGCAGCCGGAATTGCAGGAGCTTCATTCTCGACGGTTCAATGATAGCGTCTGACATGAACTCTTCTACCAAGGCCATGTTCCCCGGCGTGTTGCGCACCAGCAATTCACCCCTGGCCCGATTGAAAACCGCCGATGAGCCGGGTGGAAATGGAATGCCGGCCGCCACGAGGATGTCCTGTGCCGTCATCTGCACCGTGAACACGGGTTCAGGGGCTGAAAACGGATCCCCCGCCGCCTCCTCACCCCTGCCCCCCATGGCCAAAAGATCCGGCGGCACACGGAACCGCCGCAAGATCATCCCTGCCGGAATCCCCAGATCTTCGTCGGTTTTTTCCACTCGTTCCGGCACCGGTTGCACCGCGTCACCGTGGGTGCGCAGCCAGATTTCCGCCCGGTCGTCCTTGATCATCAGCAACGCCGGGCAATGCGCTGTCACAAAACCCGCCTGCACGTTGCCGCCGCCGGCCGGCCATGCGCCGAGCAGCCGGGTCTGGCCGGACAACAGGGTCGTGGCCGTGCTGCACAACGCCTCGTGAAAATCCGTCACCTCGCCCTCCACCCGTCTGCCCGCCAGGGTTCCCAAAGGCGCCCAGCGGCTTGTCGGCTCGCCCAGCGATTGC
Source organism: uncultured Akkermansia sp. (assembly GCA_964647495.1). GTDB lineage: Bacteria > Verrucomicrobiota > Verrucomicrobiia > Verrucomicrobiales > V1-33 > CAJBME01. The sequence continues at coordinate 1,247 of CAZYHO010000106.1, forward strand.
CGGATCGAGAAAGTGACATCCATGGTTTCATTGTCCGAACCGATCACCGGCTCCAGTTCAACCCGCAACCCCACCTCCTTCGTTTCGCGCGTCACCCCTTCGCTGGGGCCGTCCACCCGCGCCGCGAACTCCGTCACAAACTCCCTCTCCGTCGCCATCTGGACGATCGCCCGCTGGCCGCTCCGGGTTTCAATTCTCGCCGTTCCGACCACCGAGGCCCTTCCCTCCGCTGCTTCCTGTTCCAGGCGGTCGAGCAATCCGCCATGCTCGCTCGTGCCCGCAGCTTCGCCCAGCAGCCGGCGCATCCCGTCCGCCGGCGCCGTCACCACCTGCACCTGAAAGGCCGCCGCATGCGACAGTCGGGAAACCCAGTCCCTGACCACCTCCTCCAGCCCCTTGTGTCCCTCCGCGGTGGTCCGTGCCGCCAGCGTATGCCGCTCCCTGTCCAGCACCACCAGAGAACCGTCCGGCAGATCGACTCCCTGCGTCTTCAAATACTCCCGCAGCACCGCGCTGCTCTGGCGGATAAACGTCCGCAACACCTCATCCCCGCCAGCCTCCGCCGGCTGGCCCGGCAAACTGAGACGCCCCTTGCTCTCCACGACGAATCCCCCCTCCAACGCGTCTCCCGGACAGGCATAACCCTTGATCGACCACTCCACCTGGCCCTCCGCCGCCCGCACGTCCCCCAGCCAGCCACACGCCAACGCCGCGACAACGAAACAGTGTATCCGCATCATGGCGCCATCCTGGCACAAACACCGCCCTGTTGGCAATCCGGTGTATCTTGGCTCGAGAAGCGCGCACGATCATGGTGTCTGCCTTTATTCAACGCTGGAGCGAAATCACCGAAGCCGCCCGCGCCACCAGTTCCCGATGCGCCTTCGTCCGTCGCGTCGCCGTGGACGCTTCGCGGTGAGCGGAGGTCAGAGGTCAGCCACTTGGTTTCGGAAAACGGTGTTGGACGCGCAGCTTCGAGGTGGGACGCGATCCTCCGGGCGCGTCAGCGGTTACCGCATTCAGAGCGCGGCCCAGTCGCCGATTCTCCGGGGTAAGGTGTTACCCGCGAAATCCGCGGTTTTTTATTTCGGCTTTCAGGATAATGGGTTCAGCCGGTTCGCAGCGAATTGTCCGCCAACGTTTCAACGCCCGCCGGCCGGGGAAGCGGTGCGCCGGGCCTCTTCGACGGCGGCCTCGCGCAGCGGCCCGGGCGGCAGCGATTCGATCCACGCGCGGGCGGCATCGGGGTCGAAAGCGGACCAATTGCCGGCGAGGACGCGGGTGACGGTTTCCTGAAGCTGGGGCGAGGTGAGGGTGGGGATCCATCCGGCGGTGAATTCCGGTTTCCGGCGACGATTGTCCTCGTGGTCTCTGGTCGGCCTCAGGGCGGCGTGAGCGCGACGCCGACGCGGACGAAGAGTGAGCCAACGGGTGCGGGCAGGGGGAAGATCCAGGTTTCAGTGGCGGTGTCGTCGGGGTGGCGCACTTGGGAAAGGAGGGTCGGCGCCACCGGCGGATCGGACCAGGATTCCAGGTCGCTGGAGAATTCGAACGCGCAGCGAACATCGGCGGCCCGAAGCGACCGGCGCAGCGAGACCTGCACGAGCACGGGGCTCGGCAGCGAGGCATCGAGGACGGCGGCTGCATCGGACGGATCCGCGTCGCTCGTGCCGAACGCGTATTCCAGCAGCGCGGACAGGCCGTCGCCATCTGCGTCAGCCGCGGGGTCGCCCGCAAATGCCGTGGCATCGGAGTCGCCGGGCGTGCCGCCGGCGGTGGCGCTCGACGACCAGGACGCCGGCAGATTGGCATCACCGGCGCCGGGGCGGCGGACGAGGCTGTAGCCCGCTCCGTCGGCGGCGGCCGGCCAGGGCGCGGCATCGTCGTAGGTGAAATGGAACAATATCGCGCCATCGGCGGCGGCCAGCGCCAGAGTTTCGCCCTGGTTCGCCAGGCTGCCGGAATAGCGGCCGGCCAGCGGGATTTCAATCCCGTACCTGCGCTGGAATGCGAAGACATCCTCGACGAGCACGAGCCGCTGGCCCGGGGCGAGGAACGTATCCCGGTTGTCCGGAAACACGAAGTCGATGCCATCGATGAACCGGCAGCCTCGCAGGTTCACTGCGTGCTCGGAGACGTTTTGCAATTCGATGAATTCCTCCGCCGCCGTGCCCGCCGGATTGTAATGCAGTTCGCTGACCACGATCTGGGCGGGAGCGACCGGAGCCGGCGCCACCTGGAAAAACGCCTCGTCCAGCGCGGACCACTGCGCGGCGTTCAGCGTGCGCGCGCGGACCAGCGTGTTGCGATCGATGAGCACGCCCGCATCGGCATCGGTCGTGCGCGTCACGATCAACTCCGCATCAAAACTCGCATCGCCGCTGTTCGGCGCCGCCTGATGCAACTCGACGGCCAGCACATTGCGTCCGTTGGCCAGCGCCGCCGCCGGCAGCGTGAATGTCAGGAATCCATTGCCGTCGTCGGCCGCGTTGGCCGCCAGTGTGTCGCCGCTCACCACACCGGTCAGGCCGTTCCGAGCCCGTTCCACGCCGTTCAGGTAAACGATGGCGCCGTCGTCCCGCTTGAGCCGCAGGGTGATCGCGCTCACCACCGAGTCCTCCGGCAACGCGAAGGCGTGGCGGAAATACGCCGTGCGAAACCGGTCGCCCGGATCGCCGAACGGCAGCACGGTCGCCTCGTCGGCTTCGCCATAACCGAGTTCGGCCGCGCCTTCGCTCCAGCTCGTGTCGTCGAAGTCCGGGTGTTTCCAGTTGCCCTGCCCGTAGGAGGGATGGCCGGCCACCACGTCGCTGGCGCCCAGGCCGTCATAGTCGGTGAACCATTTCCACATGGCGCCGGCCGGGACGAGCGGCTCGGTGGTGATGCCGGTGGAAATCGGCCGGGCATTCGGCGAGATCGCGCCACCCGGCAGCCGCGGGTCGGAGCCGTCGAGCGTATAATATATGGCGCCCGCCGATCCTGTCAGGGCGATGCGGCTCCCGGCGTCGACGATCCCGCCGCGCCGGCTGAAGACAGGGGCGGCGAGGTTGGGGAAAAAACCGGCGCTGCGGTAATGGCCGAGCACGGTGTTGGTGCGCGACGGGAACCAGGAGTTGATGATGGCGTTCTTGGCGGCGAGCCAGGATTCCGGCGTGCGGTAATTCCAGCGGGCGCTTTCAGCGATGAACGGGCGTTGCAGGGCGTCGGCGAGTTCGTTGAGCCGGGCCACGTTGCGTTCGCGGGTGAGCGCGCCGTCATTGAACATGTGTTTCTGGATGCGGTCGGCAAGCAGGATGCGGTAATCCGGATGCCCTTCCCGGAACAGCATCGAGAACACACTGCCGGGGCCGTCACCGTGCTGGCGACCGGGCGCGGATCGCACCGTGTTGTTGCCGGCGGAAGTGCGCAGCCAGCCGTCCGCGTCGTTGAGCAACCACTTGAAACCGGATCCCACATCCTTCGGCCCCACGCAGCGGTACTCGTCCTCGCTGTCGCCGAACATGAACATCAGCATGTAATCGACGTAGTTCGGCACATCGAGATACGAGCGAACCTCCGCGTAGTTGCCGCGGAGCGACTTGATGCGGGCCCAGGCACTGCCGTCCCCATCGTAGGGGTCGCCCGGCTCGGCCCAGCCGCCGACGTTCAGGTTGCCATTGATGGCCTCGTAGTCTTCGGGCGTGCCGCCGAGATAGTCGGAGAGCAGGTCCGCATCCCAGCGTTCGCGGAGGTGGTACACGCCCCAGTAGGTGCCGTTGTAGTACAGATGCACCCAGCGGCCATGCGGGTTCAGTTGCCCCATGTCGAGCATGAGCGCGTCCGTAAACGGATTGGAGAGGTAAAACCCGCGGTCGACCATGTCGTGCGACCCATTGCGCAGCTCGATGGCATCGAAGCTTCGCACCGGTGCGAGCCCGCGATCGAAGCCGTCGAAGAGCGGATAATTCAACCTCCCGTTGCCGTATGCCTTGCGGAAATGGAGGCGAAAACTCTTCTTGGCGAAATCGGTGTAGTCGCCGCCGAAGCGCTCGACGCCACAGTTCTCCTGGAACCCGAGGCCCGCAGCGCCGGACGGCTCGATGAACTCCAGCGACGCGGGCACATCGATGCCATTGGGAATGTCCAGCGGCGTGACGAGCGAAAAACTCGGCAGGTCGGTAAGCGCCGGCACCACCTGCGGGCCGTGGACGGCATGGTTCGTGATGCTTGTGCGCATGACCGGGGACGCCTTCACCCGCTCGGGAAAAATGTACGTGTGCGTGTCGATATCGGTCGGCGCGAACCCGTCGAGAAACGCGGCGGCCCGGACGACCGTCGTCGTGGCGACCGTCAGCGGCCCTTGATACACCTGCCCGCTGGTGGCGGTGGGCGCCTTGCCGTCGAGCGTGTACCTGATCGCGGCGCCGGGAGTCGCCGTGGTCAGCTCCAGCGTGCGCGGCCCGTCGTAAATACCCCGGGGCACGCTGAATTGAATGCCCTCGACCACGCCGTCATAGCCGTCATCGGCATTCGGCTCGCCCGGCGTGGCCGGCGAAAAATACCTCGGCCGGCCCTGCGCATCCAGTCCGTAACTGCGGCCGTGCGACTGCCGCGGGTAGACCGGTGTCTCGGGGTACGCGGCCGGATGCTGGCTCAGCACCGTGGCGCCATCCGGAGCAACGAGCGCGAGATACTCGCCCTCGGCACGCAGCGAGAAATTCGTATGTGGCGGGTCACCGGGTTCACGGCGGTCCTTTCCTGAGGCAAAGATGACGCGATGGCCGTGCGACGGGATGGTGAACGACGGGATCATCCACTGAGCCGGCCGCGCGGGGTTATCGGTCAAATGATAACCGGAGAGGTTGACGGCAAACGCGTTGGGATTGGCGATCTCGATCCAGTCCTCGCTGTCCCCGTCCTCGTCGCGATACGCCCCGTTGGGAGAGGCCATGAACTCGCTGATGAATGGCGCGGATTCCGGTTCATCGACGCCGATGACCAGCGTGGCGGTCGTGGTGCCGGCGGGGTTCGTGGCCGTGAGGGTAAAGGTGGTCGTGACGCCCGGCGCCACCGTCACGCTGCCGGCGGGCTCGGTCAACGCGCCCGGCTGTGGATCGAGCGCGAGCGATGTGAAGTTCTCCACCTGCCATGTGAGCACGGCGGATGCGGGCCGGCCGGGCGCTCCCGTGGCCGTGAGATTTCCGGCATCGGTTTCAAACTGCCGGATGACGGGCACAGGCGCGGGCCAGGCCTCGACCTCGGCGATCTGCGGGCTGTTTCCCTCGCCGCCGCGGTTCTCGATCCTGATGTACCGACCGCCGAAATACGTGCCGCTTCCCACGGCGGGGCTCACCGTGTCCGATCCGCCCATCGGCGCGAAAGTGCCGTCCATCCGCATGTCGGCCGACCAGTTCACCGCTCCCGGTATATTGCCGCCATCACCCAGCAGAGCGACGCGGTACCGCCGGAGTCGCTGCGGGCAGCAATCGTTCCGGCTCCAGATCACCACGCGCTCCAGGCCGCGCACCTGGCCGAGGTCGATCAGATAATAAAACCCGGACGTCCCGCTCGAGGCGTTCGGATGCGTGAATGTCCGCCGGTCGCCGTCGGTGATGTTTCCCACCGGATACCCGGGGACGACCGCCGCGCTCGAAATCACCGGCCGCCCGAGCGCGTAGTTCCCCTCCTGCCCCATGCCCCGAGGGACAAGCAGAAGCAGGGCCAGCAGAAAACCGAACGCGGGGGACAGCTTCGTCATGGGCGGCAACCCCCTCAGTGTGTGGCCAGCTACGGGCCGGACGCAAAGGATTTCACCGCTCTTCTCGCGCTTCCCGTCTTTCGCTGCCGGGTCTTGCCCGATTCGCGAATCCCAGTTACATCGCGATCGCCGCGGCGGGCGGCTCCACGGATTCCCGGTGGAATTTGCCCTCCGGCACTTTCCGCGCATGCAACTCCACCCGTCACCCGAGGAATTCCGATCCCTGGCCGCCAATCACAATCTCGTGGCTGTCTGGGCGGAGCTGGCGGCCGACTACGAGACCCCGCTGACCGCTTTCCGCAAACTGGCGCGGCCCGGAGTGCCCGCCTTTCTCCTCGAATCCGCGGAAAACACGCAGATCTCCGGGAGGTATTCGTTCCTCGGCGCCGATCCGCGCGCCATGTTCGAGGCGCGGGGCCGGCAATGCCGCATCATCGAAGGCGGGCAGGTGCGCGAATTCACCGCCGCGGACGACCCGCTGCGGGAACTGGAACGATACATGGCGCGGTTCCGCCCGGCGCCCGAACCGCGGCTGCCGGTCTTCCGCGGCGGCGCGGTCGGGTTTCTCGGCTATGACGCCGTGCGCTGGTTCGAGCCCACGGTGCCGCCGCCGCCGCGGGATGATCTCGGCCTGCCGGAAATGGCGTACATGATCGCCGACTCGCTGCTCGTCTTCGACCACCGCCACCGCATCATGCTGGTCGTCGCCAACATGTGCCTCGACGATTTCGCCGATGCCGATTCGGCCTACCTCGCCGCACGGGAGAAAGTGGAATCCCTGATCGCGCAATTGGAGACGCCCATGCAGTTTCGGTTGCTGCCCGCCGACGCCGCGCCGGCCGAGGCCGCACCGCCGGCGGTGAGCAACCGCACGCGCGAGGATTTCGAAGCCGCCGTGCGCGCCGGCAAAGAGTATATCAAGGCGGGCGACATCTTTCAGTTCGTGCCGTCGCAGCGGTTCGCCACGCCCTTCTCGGGCGACCCGATCGACCTCTTCCGCGCGCTGCGCCACGTCAATCCCTCGCCCTACATGTTCTGCCTGCTTTATCCCGAGGGTTACGCGCTGGTCGGCAGTTCCCCCGAAGTCCATGTCCGCTGCCTGCACGGCAAAGTCGATATCCGCCCGATCGCAGGCACACGCCGTCGCGGCGCCACCCCGGCTGAAGACGACGCCCTGGCCGCCGAACTCCTCGCCGACCCGAAGGAACGCGCCGAGCACATCATGCTGGTGGACCTGGCGCGAAACGATGTCGGGCGCGCCGCCGATTTCGGATCGATCGAGGTGCGCGATTTCATGATCGTCGAGCGCTACAGCCACGTCATGCACATCGTCACCAACGTCTCGGGCCGGCTCCGCCCGGACAAATCCGCCTACGATGTGATGGCGGCCACATTCCCGGCCGGAACCGTGAGCGGCAGCCCCAAAGTGCGCGCCATGCAAATCATCAACGAACTCGAACCGACCAAACGCAACGCCTACGCCGGAGCGGTCGGCTACTTCGGCTTCGACGGCGGCCTGGACTCGTGCATCGCACTGCGCACGTGTGTGCTCAAGGACGGCTCGGCATACGTCCAAGCGGGCGCCGGCATCGTGGCCGACAGCGACCCGGCCAGCGAGTACCTCGAAACCGTGAACAAAGCCCAAGGCATGCTCCGCGCCATCGAACGCGCCCGCGGCCTCGCCTGACCTGGCACAGATCTGACCGGCGGCGCGCCGTGGCGCATCAGCATGCGGCGAACGGCATGCGGCATGCGGCAGGGCGCCGGACTAAAAGGTCAAGAAATCTTTAGTTTTTGCGCGCCCGCATGGTGACACACGAATTGCGAGCGCCCGCATGGTGACACACGAATTGCGAGCTGTTGGCTCGCAATTCGTATGTCACCCTGTGGTGGTGGCGACCCACTCTTGAGAATGGATCGCAACATGGTTTTGGAGCCGGATGGCGAATCGAGGGAGACAGCGCGCCCCCGTGTTCGCTGGCGTCATAGAAGTCCGAGGATCCCACGGCGCCGGGATTGTTCAGGCGGCCATTTCCTCAGAGCCAAGCGGCGTGCGGCCGGGCGCGGTCGGTTCCGCGGGCCGCTTACCCGTGCCGCGGCCACAGCATCCAGCCAACCACCAGCACGGCCAGCAGGACCACCGCCACGGCCCACCAGAGCCACTCGCGCCGGCTCCTGCGCCGGCCGCCCCCGAACTCTTTGTCGAGAAATTCCTCGTAGTTGAATTCGTCATCGGGCAAGTCCAGCCCGTCATACACTTCGTCCTGCTCCCAAGGCTGGCGCTTGTCCCACGCCTTCGTCGCCCGCTCCGAAGCGCAGCGGGCGCATCCCCGCGACCCGACACGCACTTCGGCCCCGCAATCCGGGCAAATGAAATAATCGGCCTTGATCATGACGGGACAGGGTGCCTCCCCTCGCATCTATACCGAAAATATGCCGAACCGGCAAGCGGAAGCCGGCGGCCGCTCCAAATTCGATTCACGGACTGAATCCCCGCCTTCAGACGGAGCCCGTAGCGTTTTGCGCAACGATCTCCCACGCCACACTTCGCTGCCTCGCAAAAGCGGGTACCAACAAATACCGTTGGGTTGGAGTCCCGCCTTCAGGCGGAGCGCGCAGCGTTTTGCGGCGCGTCTTTTCACCCCGCGGTTCACCGCCCCGCGAAAGCGGGTCTACCAACTGAAATCCTGCGCAGAATACCGTTGCTTCTGCCCCCTGACCTCCGATCTCCGATCTCTGACCTCTGACCCCGGCCTTCGCGTCAGGGCCGCGTCTTCAGGCGCCCGGCTCCTTGCCGTTTTTCGCGAGAGTCCCGCCGCCAAACTGCCGCAACGCGCCGACGAATTCGCGGAGCGCGGGTGTGATCATGCGGCCGCGGCGAAGCACGGTTCCCATCGGCCGCCACATGTCGGCGTCCTCCAACGGCAGGGCGCTGAGCTGGCCGGATGCGACTTCTTCGGCGACGCTGTTGCTGGGCACCAGGGCGACGCCGGACTCGACCTCGACGGCGCGTTTCACCGTCTCGATATTGTCGAGTTCCATCGCCTGCTCGACTTCCACCTCGTGCTCGCGCAGCAGTTGATCGACCGCCTTGCGCGTCGGCAGGTCGGGCTCGAACGAGATGAACGACTGCCCCTGCAAATCTTTGATCCGCAGCAATCCTTTGCGCGCCAGCGGATGCGTCGGCGCGGAAATCACTACCATCCTGTCCAGCGCGAAAACTTCCACCACCAGGCCGCGGCGCGCGCGAGGATACGCCACCACTCCCAGATCCGCGTGGTCGTTGAGCACTTCGTCGTAGACCGTGTGGTTGCGGCGGTAGCTCACCGTGAGGTCGACCTGCGGGAAGCTGGCGCGGTAGCTCTTGAGCAGCGGCGGCAGTTCGTGCAAGCCGAGGCTGTAGACGGTGGCGACGCGCAGCGGGCCTCCCACTTTGTCGCGCACGGCGTGCAGGTCCGCCTCGATGTTGCGGTAGATTTCCTGCATGCGCAGCGCCGCCGCGTGAAACACGGTGCCCTCGGGAGTGATCGAAAAGTTCTTCTTTCCGCGCTCGAAAAAAACCACGCCGAACCGCTGCTCCAGTGTCTTGATCTGCTGGCTCACGGCGCTCTGCGTGATGTCGTTGCGGGCGGCGGCGACGGAAAAACTTCCGGTTTCCACCAGATCGCAAAAAACTTTCAGGTTCAGGAAGTGCATGACACTGCGGAAGGCTACGCCAAATTGCGCGGGACGGCCGCCCCTGCTTCCATCGATATTCTCCGCGCTCCTCGGCGGGCGCGCCAGTCCGGATCAGCCACCGCCGGGAATTTCATGTCAGATCTCTCGGAAAACCTCCAAAACGTGCGCGAGCGGATGGCGGCCGCGGCGGCCCGCTCGGGCCGGCCCGCGGAAGCCGTCGAATTGATCGCCGTCTCCAAGACCCATCCGCCCGAAGTCATCCGCGAACTCGCCCGCGCCCACCACAGCCTCTTCGGCGAGAGCCGCGTCCAGGAAATCCTCACGAAAGCCCCGGAGTTGCCGTCCTCCCTGCGCTGGCACTTCATCGGCCACCTCCAGAAAAACAAGATTCGCAAACTCCTTCCGTGGGTCGAGGCGATCCACAGCGTCGACAGCCTGGCGCTTGCCGGCGACATCGACCGCATCGCCACCGAAGACGGACGCCGCCCGGCCGTTTACCTGCAAGTCAACGTGGCCGAGGATGCCGCCAAGCACGGATTCACCCGCGATTCAGCGCGCCGCGACCTCGATGCCCTGCTCGCGCTGCCGCGGCTCGAGATCCTCGGCCTGATGACCATTCCCGCCCTCGCCGATGATCCGGAGAAAAACCGGCCGGCCTTCGCCGCCCTGCGCGAATTGCGCGACTCGCTGCAAACGGCGGCCGGCATCCCGCTCCCCGGCCTCAGCATGGGCATGAGCGACGATTTCGAAATCGCCATCGAGGAAGGCGCGACCATCGTCCGCGTCGGCACCGCCCTTTTCGGCCGCCGCCAGCGGGTCATCGCGCCACGGCAGGCGGATTTCGACTGAGATCCGCAATACGCCAGCCCTCGGCTTGCGAACCGCGGATCGCGGAAATCGCAAAGAGTGCTCGGAGCGGGACTCGAACCCGCACGGAGTAATCCACACGCCCCTCAAACGTGCGCGTCTACCAATTCCGCCACCCGAGCGTTTGCCCTCCGGCCGCCTTCGCAAAAAAGCACCGGAGGGAAGCCCTAGGCCCGCCCGCCCTCCGCCGCAAGCGGATTTTGGAGATTGGTCGGCTCTTTCAGATCAGTCAGATCAGTCAGATCAGTC
>CAZYHO010000107.1:0-5691 GCA_964647495.1 uncultured Akkermansia sp.
GGCGGCGGTGCGGCTGCTGGCCCTGCTGGCGGCACTGGGCGGTCCGCTGGTCCGTGCGGATGAACCACTGCGGGTGGCGGCGGCGTCGAGTCTGGCGGACGTGCTTCGGGAGATCAACGAGGCTTTCGTGAAGGAGGGAGGGGCCAAGGTCGAGTTGAACCTTGGAGCCTCGAATGTGCTGGCGCGGCAGATCGCCGCGGGGGCGCGGGCGGATGTTTTCATTTCCGCGGACACGGCGAAGATGGACGAGCTGGCGGCCAAAGGTCTGATCGAGAAAGACACGCGCGAGGATCAGCTTTCCAACCGCCTGGTCGTGGTTGTGCCTGTGGACAGCGCGCTGGAAATCCGCGGGCCGCGGGATCTGGCGGAGCCGCGGGTGCGCCGGATCGCGACGGGTGATCCGCGTGCGGTGCCGGTCGGGGTGTATGCCAAGGCGTATTTCGAGAAGGTGGGGCTTTGGGAGCGGCTGGCGCCAAAGGTGGTGGCGACTGACAACGTGCGGGCGGCGCTGGCCGCGGTCGAGTCCGGGAATGTCGATGCCGGAATCGTGTACCGCACGGATGCGCGGATATCCAGGAAAGTGCGTGTGGCATGGGAAGTGCCGGCCGGCGAGGGACCGGCGATCACCTACCCGATGGCGGCGATCAAAGGGTCCGCGCAGGCGGCGATGGCCCGGCGGTATCTCGAGTACCTCGATGGCGCGGCCGCGCGGAAAGTTTTCGAGCGGCACGGGTTCATCGTCCTGCCGGAGCCCGATGAGCCCGATGAGCCCGTTGAGCCCGATGGGGATCGCTGAATTGAATGCGGCCGACTGGAATGCCCTCTGGCTCACGCTGTGGACCGCGGCGGTTGCGGTCGCCCTGATTTTTCCGCCCGGGCTCGCGGTCGCCTGGCTGCTGGCGCGGCGCGACTGGCCTGGAAAGTCGCTGGTGGAGACGGTGGCGGCGCTGCCACTGGTGGTGCCGCCGGTGGCGACCGGACTGGTGCTGCTTATGCTGTTCGGCCGCCGTGGACCGATCGGCGGCTGGCTGCACGACCACTGGGGCGTGGACATCGTTTTCACCCGGTGGGCGGTGGTTCTGGCGCTCGCAGTGATGGCATTTCCGCTCATGGTGCGCAGCCTGCGCACCGCCATCGAGGAAGTGCCGACGCGGCTGGAGGACGTGGCGCGGACGCTCGGCCGCACGCCGTGGAATGCCTTTTGGGCGGTGACGCTGCCGCTGGCCCGGCGCGGCGTGGCCGCCGGCGTGGTGCTCTCATTTGCGCGGGCGCTGGGGGAGTTTGGCGCCACTGTCATGGTCGCGGGATTCATCGAGGGAAAGACATCGACTCTCGCGCTCTCCATTTATCAGCACGTCCAGACCGGTGACGACGCGCGCGCGCTGCGGCTGGTGGGTGTGTGTGTGGCGCTCGCGTTCGTGGCGCTGTGGTGGAGCGAACGCCTGGCGGGCGGGAGGAGGCGATCGTCATGAACCTGCGACTGCACTCCGTGGTCTGGCGGCGGCCGGGATTCACCCTGCGCGTGGACGCCGGCATCGAGGGCCACCTCTGCGGGTTGTGCGGTCCGTCCGGCGCCGGCAAAACCACGCTCCTCGAAATCATCGCCGGGCTGCGCCGGCCGGATCAAGGCCGCGTCGTGCTCGACGGCCAGGTGCTCTCGGATGCCTCCGATGGCACATGGGTGCCGCCCGAGCAACGCGGCGTCGGGTACGTGCCCCAGGATCTCGCGCTCTTCCCGCACCTCGACGTGCGCGGCAATCTGTACTTCGGGCATCGACCGGATGGCGCTGCGTCGGCGCTCGCGCCCGGCCGCGTCATCGACGTGCTCGAAATCGGCCGGTTGCTCGGCCGCCCGATCGATCAGCTTTCCGGCGGCGAAAAACAACGCGTCGCCCTCGGCCGCGCCCTGCTCGCCAGTCCACGCCTTCTCCTCCTCGACGAACCGATGACAGGGCTCGACGATACACTCAAACACCGCGCGTTGGCCTGCGTGCGCGCCGTGGTGGAGGAGCTTCTGGTGCCCGTCATTTATATCTCCCACTCACAAGCCGAACTGGATGCCCTCGGGGCACCAAGGTTTCTACTGAGGGATGGGGCGTGGGTGAGTGGGGATGGGGATGGAGATGGGTAGTCATTGGTCATTGGTCATTGGTCATTGGGCATTGGGCATTGGTCATTGGGCATTGGGCATTGGGCATTGGGCAGGGAGCGCTGCGGTCTTTTGCGGCCTCCTGCGTGTCAGTTTGAGTGCGTGTCAGTTTTTGCGCGCAGATCCTGTGTTGCACCGGAAAAGAGGAGTGTGGCTTCTTGATCGGGTTTGCGGCCGGGCCGACGTGGTGCGGGATGACGCGTGTGGCGAGCAAGCTTCGCGCAACCGGGCGTCGGGTGCCTGGAGCGGGACGCTCGGTGCGTCCGGCAGGATGCCGGCCGCGGCGGGCGGGACGCACCGCCCTACCCGAGACCATGAAGGGCAAAGGCCACGGCGACTGACGACTGACGACTGACGAATGACTAAATTAAGAATTCGGCGGAGCGGCGGGCGGCGCCTTGGTGGGGGGCCAGGGCGGTGCGGGCGGCGGCGGCGAGGCGAGCGGCGAGTTCGGGAGCGGCGAGCAATTCATCGAGCGCCGCGCGCAGGGCGGCGGGATCGGGGGCCTGGATGATGGCCTGGTGCTTGAGGAGCGACGCCATGAGTGAGTCGAAGTTTTCCATGTGGGGGCCGGTGACGACCGGCCTGCCTGCCATGAGCGCCTCGACCGGGTTCTGGCCGCCGCGGCCGATGAAACTTTTGCCGATGACCACGGCCGTGGCCAGCGGGTACCAGGCGCGGAGTTCGCCGGTGGTGTCGACCACGAGCACGTCGGGCTGGGCGGATGCGGCGGCCGGCGGGCGGGGCGGGGCGGGGTGTGATCGGCGATGGACGTTCAGCCCGAGCGAAACCAGTTCGGCCACGATCTCGCTGGTGCGTTCGACGTGGCGCGGAACGACGACGAGCCGGAGGTCCGGGTGCGTGGCGCGAAGCTCGATGAAGAGGCGCGCGATGAGTGTTTCCTCGCCGGGATGCGTGCTCGCGGCGAGCAGGAGGCGCGGAAGCGGCGCACCCCAGAGCGATTCGAGCAGCGCCGAAAACTGATGCGTTCTCGGGTCTGCGGGATCCCGCTCGTAATCGTGTTTCAGGCTTCCCGTGACGCGGATGACGGGCGGCCGCACGCCGATGGCCGACCAGCGCGCCACGTCGACCGGCTCCGGCACCAGCACGTGGTCGATCTGGGCGAGGATCGGGGCGGTGAGCCAGCGCACCCTGAGGTAGCGGCTTTCGGAGCGCGGGGAAAGCCGCGCGTTGACCAGGGCGACATCGATCCCGGCCTCGCGGGCGATGTGCAGGAGATTCGGCCAGACCTCGGCTTCGATGAGCACGAGCCGCCGCGGGCGGATGAGGTCGATGGCGCGGCGCACCGCGCCCGGCAGATCGACCGGATTGTAAATGACCGGCACGTCCGGAGGCGCCTCGCGCACGGCGACCGCGCGGCCCGTGGTCGTGGTGGTGGAAAGGACGACCGGAAGACCGGGTCGCAGGGCGCGCAGGGCGGTGATGAATTTCGCCGCCACGAGCACTTCGCCCACGCTGACCGCGTGAATCCACCACGGCTTGTCAAGGCACGCGATGCGCGCGGCGGTGGCCGTGCTGAAGAATCCCATGCGTTCCTTGAAATCCTGGATCGTCCCGCCGCGCCGCCGCATCTTCCGCCACTGGGCCGGGAGCGCCGCCACCAGCAGGGGAGGCAGGACGAGGTTGTACACGGCGCGCACCACCCTCGCGCTCAATCGGTGAGCGCCGGGGGCGGAAGCCTCGTCTCGAGAAACGAGATCCGGCTCGCTCCGTAGACGCGCTGGTCGAGCAGTCGCCATGTCGGTGGAATCGCCAGCATGCCCGGCCCGGCATGGCTTTCCAAAACAAAAAGCCCGTTCACGGCAAGCATGGCCGGCAGCGTGGGCGAGGCGAGCAGAGCGGCGGCGAAGTCGCTGTCGGCCGCGCGTTTGCGATAAGGCGGATCCGCAAACACCAGGTCGTATGAGTCGCGGCCCGCCGCCGATTTCAGCCAGGCGAAGACATCGGCCTGGCGCACGCTCAGCGCGCTGTCCAGCCTGGCCTTCTCCGCGTTGCGCCGGATCAGCCGGTATGCCTCGCGGCCGCTTTCGATACACACCGCCGACCGCGCCCCGCGGCTCAGCGCCTCCAGCGCGAGTGCTCCCGATCCGGCGAAAAGGTCGAGCACCCGCGCGCCCGGCACGCGCGCCGACACGATCGAAAACACGGCGCCCCGCACGCGGTCGGTCGTCGGCCGCGTGTCGTCAGAAGGCGTGAGCAGCGGAAGTCCCCCCGCCGTGCCGGCAATGATGCGCATCGCCGCACACTGGGCCGAACCCGTGCGCAATCAATCCGGGAACACGTGGATGAGGTCGCCGCGATCGTACGGACGCCCGCCGAGAGGGCCTGCTGTCAGGTCCAGGATACGTCGTCGGGACCCGCTTCGAATACCGACCGGCCGTATTCCCAGTTGGTGCGCCGGCACCATTGCTGCTCCTTTTCGTCCCATGACTCGAACAGGCACACTTTGCGCCACTCCAGCAGCCCGTCGAATTTCCGGTAGGACTCGTGCAGGGAGGCCACCAGGTCGAGAACATGATTCGTCCTGAGGTCCTTGGCCCGATTGCTGACACCGTCATGGTATTGGATCGAAACCAGGAACCGCCCCGAAACCTGTTCCAGTTCGACCGCCACCTCGCACCGGTAGCCGGTCCATTGGCTCGGTTTCTCTTTCGCCAGCACCGAGTGCAGAGAGTTCCAGAACGGCGCCATCGCCTCCGCAAAACGCTGCCGCGCCTGATGGTCCGACTGATTTGTCCGAAGTGGAGAAAAATGGTCTTCAGGATGCGGGTTCATGGCGGAGTAAAGGAGTTGTGATGGACGATGTGCGGGAGGAGAGGAGTGCCACGCAGTTTAGCGATCCGGGCCGGCGCGCCAAGGTTTTTTTTCGTTTCAGGCGGAGCGGGTGTGGCGGGAGGAGGAACGGAGGCGTTGGCGCATGCGTTTTTGCCAGTTGGTTTGGGGCAGTTCCTCGCGCTCGAATTGTTCGAGCATGTCGCCGAGGCGTTCGCCTTTCAACTGGCGGAGTTTCAGGTAGAGCAGGGCGCTCAATGTGGCGAGGAGCGGCATGAAGACGACATCGAGGGTGGTGCTCAACCATTCACTCGGGGTGATCGTGAAGCTGATGCTTGGCCTGGCGGGGGGCGCTTCGTTGAATTTCAGGTCCGGGGAGAAGATCAATGTGGAAGCGAGTGGAATGATCCACTGGGCGAAGATGATGAGGACGACAAAGAACCGGGCGTGTTTCACGAGTGTCTTTGAGCGCCTGACGGCGGCGCGGCCTTCGAGGTTCTCCATCATCACGACGGGAACGGCGAGGGATGAATTGACGAAATAGATCACGCCGGGAATGATACCCAGCGCGAGTCCGAGGATGGAGAACAGCATCACGCGGAGGGAGGTGAGCACGAGCGGGACAAAGCGTTTGCGCAGGGCGCGCAGGGCGAATCGCAGGCGCAGCGGCTTGAGCGGCGCCGCATGGAGGCGGACGACCAGCCAGATGGTGATGCCGGTGACGACGACTTTCGCGAGGAAACTGGCGG
>CAZYHO010000107.1:5791-7287 GCA_964647495.1 uncultured Akkermansia sp.
TTCTCAGCGGCGGCGGGGGGAGGGCCTCGATGTGCCGGCGCGTCAATTCGTGGAGGTCGCCCTTGAAGGGCGGCTCACCGGCGAGCATTTGGTAGGCGATGACACCCAGGCTGAAGATGTCGGAGCGGGTATCCAGCGAGTCTCCGCGGCACTGTTCGGGCGACATGTAAAGCGGTGTGCCGAGGATCGATCCCACTCCGGTCAGCGCGCCACTCGATGCCGGGAGCCGGTCCGAGGGTGGTTCGACCGGGTGATCTGCCGTATCGTCGGCGCTGTTCCGGTCCTCGGTGGAATCCGCGTGGTCTTGGTGCGCCGCGTTTTCCGGGGCCACCGGCTGGAGGGCGGCGGCGTGTGGTCCGGCTACGATGACTGTGCTGCGTTGTTCAAAGTCGGAGGGGGTGCTCTCGTCCGGCGATCCCGCCGATGGTTGCGGAGCGAAAGTCTCGCGGCCGGGATCGAAGGAGGATGCGGCGAGTGTCTCGTCGCCGTGTTTGGCGAGGCCGAAATCGAGGACTTTGACAGTGTAGCCGCCGCGCCGGTTCGGTTCGAGCCAGATGTTGTCCGGCTTGAGGTCGCGATGAATGATGCCGGCCTGGTGGGCTTCCTCCACGGCGGAGCACACCTGTTCCAGGATATCGACGACCCATTCGATCGGAAGGCGGGACTCCTCGGCGAGCACTTCGGCCAGCGGGCAGCCGTCGAGGTACTCCATGATCAAATAAGCGACCCGCCGGCGGCCCAGAGAGGCGAATCCGAAGTCCGTCACATCCACGATGTTGGGATGGCGCATCCGTCCGGCAGCCTTCGCTTCGCGCCGGAACCGTTCCACGAAGGCCTCGTTGAGCATGAACTGCGGAGCGATCACTTTGAGGGCCACCGGCCGGTCGGTGCCCAGATGGGTCGCCAGATAGACGGCGCCCATCCCGCCGCGACCGAGATGCCTCTCGACGCGATACGTTTCATCGAGAGTTCGTCCGATGAGGTTTGACTGGGGCATCGCTGAAGCGGAAGGGCCAGTTGGTGTGAATACAGGCGCTTCGCAATGGAAAAGCAGGAAGCGTGAAAAAAAGGGACGGAAGGGACGGAAGGGACGGAAGGGACGGAAGGGACGGAAGTGCGATGGGGGACGGAGCAGAGACGGAGCAGACGGAGCAAGGGAGGAGAAATTGGCGTTGCGTGTTGGTGGGGGACATCCATAGTCCGCCCTTTCCGATTCGAACTTCATTTCCACCACCGACCTCAATCCAGATTTTTTATGGGACAGCAGATCCGCACACGAGTGAAACGCAAACGCCGCAAGCAGTACGTGAAGCGGCTCAAGGAGATTGCGCGCGTGCGCAAGGCGACCAAGGGGGCGGTGACGCGCAAGACGGCCGTGGTGGCGACGCCGACGGATGCGAAAAAGCCGGCGAAGAAGCCGTCCACTCCGAAGAAGCCGGCCGCGAAGAAGAAAGCGGAGAAGCCGGTGGCCGCCGAGGTGGTGGCGGCTGAGGCGG
>CAZYHO010000107.1:7387-11711 GCA_964647495.1 uncultured Akkermansia sp.
GAGGCGGCGGCGGCTGAAGTGGTGGCGGCTGAAGTGGTGGCGGCTGAAGTGGTGGCGACAGACGTGGCCGCTGAGGCGGCGAATGAGGTGGTGGCTGAGGTGGCAGTGAGCGAGTCCGCCGCGCCGGAAGAATCTGTGGCTGAGCCTGTGGTGGCCGAGGCGGCGCCGGCTGAGCCTGTAGTGGCCGAGGCGGCGCCGGAGGAATCCGCGGGTGCTCCCTCGGAGGAACAGCCTTCGGCAGAAGAACAACCTTCGCCGGCCGGCGAGGGGGGCGAATCGCCGGCCTGAGGCTGAAAAGTCGGGGCGGCGTTCGAGGGGAGTGTATCAGCGGCGTTTGAGGTGTTCGTGGAGGATACGGACGATTTCCTCGGCGACGGCGGGGTGTGAGACGCAACTATGGCCTGCGGGCACGATTTTTTCGCTGAGGGCGGAATCGAGGTGGGAGCTGGTGTAGGGGACGATGCCGTCGGAGCTTGATTCGAGCGGTCCTTTGCGGCCGCGGTTTCCGATGATCGAATGGTGCGGGACGGTGATCGGGCGGCGTGCGATGGCGTGGAGGAGCGGGTGGCGGGGCGAGAGGTTGTCCACGCTGCGGGTGCCGAACGAATCGAAGTCTCGCAGGGCGGGATTAAAAAAGGAGAGGTCGAGCCGGGCGAAGTCGGTGATGAGGTCGGTGATGTCGAGAGGCAGGTGGATGAAATTGACGCACCATCGGACGAAGCTGAAATCGGCGATGTGGCTGCCGCGATGGGGCGTGGCGATGAAGACGGTGCGGTCGACCCAGGGGGAGCGTTCGAAGACGAGGGATTGGGTGAGACTGTGGCGGCGCTGGTGTCTGACGCGGAGATCATTCGGCGGGACCGAGAAGTACGAGTCCCAGAGGTCTTGCTTGCTGTCGATGACCTGCATGCGGCTGAGCAGGCCGCCCATGCTGTGGCCGATGAGAACCATTTCGCGCAGCGCGGGGTCGTCGCGTTCGGGATCGAAGACCTGGATGGTGAGGTCGATGGCCTGGCGGAGGCGGTGGGAGGTGATGGGGACCGGCAGGCCCGTCGGGTAGAGGAAATACCAGAGCTGATAGCGATCGCGGAGGACGGGATCGGCGAGGATTTCGTTCATCGGGTTCTGCCAGATGTGCGGATCCGAGGCGAGTCCGTGCACCATGACGACCGGGATGCGATCCGGGCTGAATGTTTCGGTGATGTAGAGTCCCGAGTTCTGGAGCTGGGCGGCCGGTTTGAAGAGACCGGCGAGCGCGAACTGGCGCAGGAACCCCGAGCCGAGGCTGAGTTCGAGGCCCGCGGTGAAGTCGTACGAGAGATCCTGGCGGCGTCCGGCGAGCGTGGCGGTCTGGGTGACGTATGTGTTGTAGAAGACGCCGCGCGGTTTGCCCGGGGTCGAGCAGTCGATGACGAAGGTGGCGGGCAGCCAGCGGCCGTTGAGCGGGACGAACGGGCTGGTGCTGACCGGCTGGGCGTCGCGCTCGCGCACCGTGACGCAGGCGACACCGAGGGCGCTGGTGGCGACGCGGCGGTGGGCGTGTTTGATTCTGATGCTGGAGGCGGGGATGGCCTCCGTGAGGTTGAAGATTTCGCGGTGCGGCGAGTTTTTGGCGCCCGGCTCGAAGCTGAGCGTGTGGCGGCGTGTGACGAACGGTTCGTTCCACGGAACGCCGAGCCGCTGCGCCTGGATCGTCCGCAGCACCAGGGCCACCGACTTGTTGTAGGCGGCGCGCTGATGGCGGGTGGCGTTTGGCGCCACGGCGGCGGGCCAGGTGGCCTCGACGGCGGCCAGTTGGGCTTCCAGATCGCCCGAGACAGCGGCGAAAACGTGTGGCGTGTGGCGGGCGGTCCCCTGCGGTGTGGCGCAGGCGCCGAGCCCGAGCGCGAGGATGGCTGCCAGCGCGGCCAGCAACGGCGCCGCGGAGCGCGGAATGCGGCGGCGGCGGCGCGGCGCCTCGGCGGTGCGTTCACCGCCGGCGGCGGGATCCGGCGAGGGCGCGGTCGATTTCGCGCTGGGCTTCGCGCTTCTTGAGATCCTGGCGTTTGTCATGGGTGGCCTTGCCCTTGGCAAGGGCGATCTGGATTTTCACGCGGTGGTCCTTCCAGTACGCCTTGACCGCGATGAGAGCCACGCCTTTGACCATGGCCTGTCCGTAAAGTTTGTTGATCTCGCGTTTGTGGAGGAGGAGGCGGCGCGTGCGGCGGCCTTCGTGCTGCTCGTGGCTCGCCTTGTCGTACGGCAGGATGTCGCACTGGTGGAGAAAAACCTGGCCGTCCTTGATCGAGGCGAAGGCGTCCTGCAGGTTGAGGTGCCCCTGGCGGATCGATTTGACCTCGGTGCCCTTGAGTTCGATGCCGGCCTCGTACGTTTCCAGCAGGTGGTAATCGCGAAGCGCCTTGCGATTGACTGTGATTTCTGACTCGCGCATGGCGGCATGCGGCAGTGTGACGCAACCGATGGGGGCGGCGGCCGGCCGGCGGACTGCGAAGAGCGCCTACTTCTTGCGGCGTTTGGACTTGGTGTCCTCGGGCTCCTCGGGCAGGGTGCCGTTGCCGGTCCAGGTGATTTTGCCCTCGATGATTTCGAGGAGGGCGATATCCGCCTGACCCAGTTTGCGGCGTCCCGTCAAGTCAACCATGGGGGCGCGGCCCTGGTTGAGCTGACGAACCCGCTGCGACACCACATTGATGAGCATCGGGGGGTGGGGGATCAGCCTGGAGGCCTGTTCGACGAGGTCGCTTCTCATAACGGTGACGGCGGGTCCATGGCCGGTCTCCTTCCCGGAAAGGGAAGCCTGATCAAAGGGGATGATCTCTGCCAATGCCATGAAGAAGGTCGTGCCGTGCGGTCTCGATGCAGGGAATGGGGGCATTCGAGAGCCGACACACGGCGAACGAGGCGAATAGCATGATCCCCAGGGAGTGCAACCAGAATCTTTCGATAATCAATGTTCAATGAAGGCGGCCTTGGGGATATCGAGGAGCATTTGGGCGTTGGTCGGGTGGCGGCGGACGAAGTGGAGGAGGCGTTCGACGGCCTCGACCGGCTTGTGGCCGGCGAGTCCGCGGCGGATGAGGTTGATTTTTTCAAGCTGGTGGGCGGGGAGGAGGAGTTCCTCGCGGCGGGTGCCGCTTTTGAAGATGTCGACGGCCGGGTAGACGTAGCTTTGGGCGATCTTGCGGTCGAGGACCAGTTCCATATTGCCGGTGCCTTTGAACTCCTGGAAGATGAGTTCGTCGGCCTTGGAGTTGGTTTCGATGAGGGCGGTGCCGACGATGGTGAGGCTGCCGGCCTCGCGGGTATTGCGGGCGGCGGCGAAGAGGCGGCGCGGGAGTTCGAGGGCGCGGGCGTCGATGCCGCCGGACATGGTGCGGCCTGATCCGCCGCCCATGATGGCGTTGTTGCTGGCGCGGGCGAGGCGGGTGATGGAATCCAGGACGATGAAGACGTCATCGCCGGCTTCGACGAGGCGTTTGGCGCGCTCGATGGCGACCTGGGCGATGCGGAGGTGGTTTCGGGGTTCGGCGTCGTTTGAGCTGGCGTAGATTTCGGCCTGGGGGATGGCGCGGGTGATTTCGGTGACTTCTTCGGGGCGTTCGTCGACGAGGAGGATGATGAGTTTCATCTCCGGGTATTTTTGGGCGACGGCTTCGGCGATGTGCTGGAGGAGCGTGGTTTTGCCGGCGCGCGGGGGGGCGACGATGAGACCGCGCTGGCCTTTGCCGATCGGGGCGATCATGTCGATGATGCGCGTGGTGGCGCGATTGGCGTCGGTTTCGAGGAGGATGCGCTTGCTTGGGTTGATGGCGGTGAGTTCCTCGAAGGCGGGGAGGTTTTTGTAGTCATCCGGCTCGTGGCCGTTGATTTTGTGGAGGGTGGTGAGCTGTGGGCCGCGGTGGCCCATGCGGAATTCACCTTCGAGGTAGACGCCGTCGCGCAGGCCGTGCTGGCGGACCATGTCCGGTGGCACGAAGATGTCCTGGGGGTGGGGGATATAGTTGCGGGATTTCTGGCGCAGGTAACCGAATCCCTTGGCAGAGATTTCGAGCAAGCCGCTGCCGGGCTCGGCCGGGCCGGTCGGGACGAACGGCTCGCGAGATTCGCCGCGGTCATCCGCGCCCCGGGGGCCACGCGGCTGGAATTCGCCGCGCGGGGGGCGTTGGGAATTCTGATGCTGTGGGCGCGGGCCGCCCGGTTGGGGGCCATTCGGACCGCCGGGGGCCGGGCCGTCGCCTTGCCGGTCTTTCCAGCGGCCGCGGCGGCGGCGTTTGCGCGGGTGTTTGTCAAAGCGCGGTTCGCCGGGCTGCCCCTGGAACGACGA
>CAZYHO010000108.1:0-11610 GCA_964647495.1 uncultured Akkermansia sp.
GCGCCCGGCCGCCCATTCACGCTTCCCGAAATCCACGATCTCACCCAGATCGATCCGTGGTTCCTGGCGCAGATGGAGCAGATCGTGGAGGCGCAGTCGGGTTCCTGGTTTGGCAAACCTCGGCCCGATCCCCTTGTCGAGGGCGAAAGCATGCAAAGCGCCATAGGCACGATCGCGGCCAACATGGCACGGGCGGTACTCTGGGCCAAACGACTCGGGTTTTCCGACCGACAGATCGCTTTCCTTTCCAACGGCTCCGAGCATGCCGTGCGCGAAATGCGCAAATCACTCGGCATCGTCCCGACCTACCGCCTCGTCGATACCTGCGCGGCCGAGTTCGAGGCATACACGCCGTATTATTATTCCACGTACGGCGACGAGAACGAGGCCCGCGGCGGGGAGAAACCTCGCATCATGATTCTGGGGGGCGGCCCGAACCGGATCGGCCAGGGGATCGAGTTCGATTACTGCTGCGTGCACGCCTCGTTCGCCCTGAAGGAGCTGGGGTACGAGACGATCATGGTGAACTCGAACCCCGAGACGGTGTCGACCGACTACGACACGTCGGACAAGCTCTACTTCGAGCCGCTGACGCTGGAGGACGTGCTGAACATTTACGAGCAGGAGAAGCCGGAGGGCGTGATCGTCCAGTTCGGCGGCCAGACGCCGCTCAATCTCGCGGCCGCGCTCGAGGCGGCCGGCGTGCCGATCATCGGGACGAGCCCGAAAAACATCGCTCTGGCCGAAGACCGGAAGTACTTCGCGAAACTGCTCGATGATCTGCGGCTCAACCAGGCGCCGAGCGGCACGGCACTCAACGAGGACGAGGCGCTCGTCATCGCGCGCCGCATCGGGTTTCCGGTGCTGGTGCGGCCGAGCTTCGTGCTCGGCGGGCGCGGCATGCGCATCGTCTACGACGAACAGGAACTCCTCCACTACGTGCGCCAGGCCATGGAGATCGCCGGCCTCGAGCCCGGCAAGACGAGTGTGCCCGCCGACCGGCCGATCCTCATCGACCGGTTTCTCGACGACGCGACCGAGGTCGACGTCGACATCATTTCCGACGGGGAGACCACGGTCATCGGCGCCATCATGGAGCACATCGAGCAGGCCGGCGTGCATTCGGGGGACAGCGCGTGCGTGATCCCGTCGATCAGCCTGACGGCGCCGGTGCTCGCCGAGATCCGGCGCGCCGCGCGGGAGCTGGCGAAAGCGCTGAACGTCATCGGCCTGATGAACATCCAGTTCGCGGTCAAGGACGGGACGCTCTATGTCATCGAGGTCAACCCGCGCGCCAGCCGCACGGCGCCATTCGTGTCGAAGGCGATCGGCGTGCCGCTGCCGAAGCTGGCCGCCAAGGTGATGGCGGGCGCGCTGCGCCGCAGCCAGGGCGCCGAGGCGAAGGACATTCCGACGCTCAGGACGCTCGGTTTCACCGATGAAATCATCCCGTCGCACTACAGCGTGAAGGAGGCCGTCTTTCCGTTCGTGAAGTTCCCGGGCATCGACATCGTGCTCGGCCCCGAAATGAAAAGCACCGGCGAGGTCATGGGCATCGATCCCGACTTCGGCCTCGCCTTTGCCAAAAGCCAGATGGCCACAGGCGGCACGCTGCCGACGCGCGGCAACCTGTTCATTTCCGTGCAGGACCGCCACAAGTCGCAGATCGGCGACATCGCGAAGGAGTACCACGCGCTCGGCTTCACGCTTTTCGCCACCGACGGCACCGCGCGCGAAATCGAGAAGAGCGGCGCCCCGGTCACCCTGCTTTTCAAGCTCGCCGACGGCCGCCGCCCGAACGTGCTCGACAAAATCAAGAACGGCGAAATCCAGTTCATCATCAACACGCCGTCCGAATCCGAGTCGCGCACCGACGAGGTGAAGATCCGCTCCGCCGCCGTCGCCCACAAGATTCCCATCATGACGACACTCAGCGGCGCGCGCACCGCCGTCGATGCGATCCGCTCGCTCCAGACCAAGCCCATCGAAGTCCGGGCGCTGCAGGAGTATCACGCGCCATAGCAATGGATCGTTCCAGCATTGCCCGGCTGAAGCTGCTGGCCGACGCGGTGCCGACGGCGCGAGCCGCGCTTGCCGAGGCCGCGCTGCTGCGGGCGAAAGGCACGCTGCCCAAGGGCGTGATCCATGTGATCAGTGACGTGCACGGCGAGGACGGCAAATTGCGCCACGTCATCAACAATGCCTCCGGCAGCCTGCGCCCGCTCGTCGAGGAAATCTTCGGCGGCCGCCTCACGGTCAGCGAGCAGCGCCGGCTGCTGGCGCTCGTTTATTACCCGCGCGAAGCGATGCGCACGCTGCCGGATCTCGCCGATCCCGCGGTGCGCGGCCCGTGGGTGCGCGCCACGCTGCGCCAGCTCTTCGAAGTCATCCGCCACCTCGCCGGGGCCTACCCGCGCGAGGAAATCAGGACGCGCATTCCCGAGGAGTACCGCCACCTTTACCGCGAACTTCTCGTCGAGCCGTTCAGCGGGCGGCCGCCGCGCTACGTCGACGAAATGCTCGCGCTGCTCACCGCCCACGAGGCCGACCTGGACGCCGTGCACAACGCCTGCCGCCTCGTGCGCAATCTCGCCGTCAGCGAAATCATCGTCGCGGGCGACCTCGGCGATCGCGGCCCGCGCATGGACCGCGTGATCGAGTTTCTCAAGCAGCAGCCGAAGGTCGCGCTCGTCTGGGGAAATCACGATGTCACCTGGCTCGGCGCCTGCCTCGGGCACGAAGCCCTGATCGCCACCGTGCTCCGCATGTCGCTGCGCTACCAGAGGCTCTGGCAGCTCGAAGAAGGATACGGCATCATCCTCAGTCCGTTGGAAAAACTGGCCCGCGACGTGTATGGCGACGATCCGGCCCTCCGCTTCCTCCCGCAAGGCGCCGGCGGCCTGCGCTCGCCGGAACAGGTCGCCCGCATGCACAAGGCGGCCGCGATCCTCGAATTCAAGCTGACCGAACAACTGATCCGGCGCCATCCGGAGTGGGGCATGCAGGACCGCCTCGTGCTCGACGCCATCGATCTCCGCGCCGGCGCCGTGAGGCTCGGCGGCGTCGCGCATCCGCTCCTCGATCCACACCTTCCGACGCTCGACCCGAACCACGTCACCGAATTGAGCCCGGACGAAAAACGCTGCATGGACCGCCTGCGCGAGTCGTTCGTCAACAGCGCCCGCCTTTGGGATCACATGAGCTGGGTGGTGCGCCACGGATCCATGGCCACCGTGCGCGACCACGTCGCCATCTTCCATGCCTGCGTCCCGGTCGACGCCGCCGGCAGCCCGCTGGAAGTCGAGATCGACGGCCGGCCGCGCGCCGGAAAATCGCTTTTCGATGCTCTCGACGGCCTGATCCGGCGCGCCTACCGGAAAACGGCGTCGCATGCCGGCGCCGATGCCGACTGGTTCTGGTGGCTCTGGGCCGGGCCGCGCTCTCCGCTTTTCGGGAAAGACAGGATGACAACTTTCGAGCGCTACTTCGTCGCCGATCCGGCCACCCACGCGGAAACCAAGAATCCGTATTTCAGCCTGATCAATGACGCCGGTTTTACGCGCCGCATCGCCGCCGAAATGGGCGTGACCGCGCCCGACGCCCTCGTCGTCAACGGCCATGTGCCGGTCCAGCCGGAGAAAGGCGAACTTCCGGTCAAGAAAGGCGGCAACGCGATCACCATCGATGGCGCCTTTTCCGAAGTCTATGGCGACCGCGGGTACACACTGGTCCTCTCGTCCGACCGCGTGTCGCTTGCCGAGCACCACCACTTCGAGTCGGTCGAGGAAGTCATCCAGAACGATGCCGACATCGTCCCGCGCATCGTCACCGTTTGCGAATACCCGCGGCCGCGCCTCGTGGCCGACACCGAGGAAGGCGCCGGGTTTGCCGAACGCGCCCTGGCCCTCGAAGAACTCGCCATCGCTTACCGGAACGGAATGCTCAGGGAACGAGGTGAATGAGCGTGCTCATGATCGGGCTGCGGCAGGCGGGATGCCTTGCCGCTGGATGGATTCTGGTGCATCTGAGGTGAGGGAGGATGGCGATGCGGATTCTGTGTTTGCAGCTCAAGCGGATCGGGGATGCGATCTTGACGGCGCCGGCGCTGGCGGCGCTGCGTGAGGCGTATTCGCGGGCGCGCATTGTGCTCGTGCTGCACGGTCCGTCCGGTGGACTCGGGCGGGCGTTCGCGGCGGCGGACGAAGTGCTCGCATACGCGCCCGGGCGCGCGAACCTGGGATTGTGGACGCGCGTGATCACGGGCGGCTGGCAGGCGTGCTACGATTTCACCGGCACCGACCGCTCCGCGCTCATGGCGCGAATGAGCCGGGCCGACAGGGTGTTCGGTTACCGCCGGCTCGTCGAAAAGCGCGCATGGCGGGCGCCCGGGTACACCGACATGATCGATGCCTCGCCGCGCGACCGGCACACGGTCGATTTTCATCTGGCGTTGACCGGCCTCCCGCCACCTGACGGGACGGGATTTGAGGTGCCTTCGGCCCAGCGCGGCCGGATCCCGGATTTGCCCGCCGGCGATTACTGCGTCGTGCATCCGGGCACGGCCCGTGCCGAAAAGTATTGGAGACCGGAGGGATGGGCGGCGGTCATCGAACGGCTGCCGCTGCCGGTCGTGTTGACCGGAGCGACCGATGATCCCGATGAATACAGGCATCTCGCGGCGGTCCGCGACGCGCTCGGGCCGGCGGTTGCAGCCGTGCACGACTTGAGCGGCGCACTGACACTGCGGGAGCTGGCAGGCGTCATCGCCGGCGCGCGGCTGGTGCTCAGCGTCGACTCGGCGGCGATGCACCTGGCCGCCATGGCGCGCCGGCCGCAGGTGGCCCTGTTCGGCCCGACGAATCCGTTTCACTGGCGGCCGCGGCATCCGGCGGCGCGCGTGCTGGTCGCAAGCGGCGAGGCGGCGGACACTCTCGGTCCGCGCCATACCGCGGCGTCGATGGAAGCGCTGTCGACAGAAGCCGTATTGGCGGCTATCGATGACCTGCTCGGCACGCGCCTGACGGCCACGCATCGATGAAGAAAATCAGCCGCAAGGACTTGGCGAAGATGTCCTCCCGCGAGGTGCTCGCCGCCGCGCGGGAGCCGTACCGGCGTCTCATCGGCTATCTGCGGCCCTATCGCTCGCGCTTCGCCCTCGGTATCTTCTTTGGCCTGCTCGCCGGCGCCACCAACGGCGGGCTCGTCTTCGTGACGCGCCACGTCGGCAACGAAGTGCTCAGCCAGCGCAGCCAGACCGCCTCCCCCACCGCTTCCGCGCCCGGCGGGCAGCAGCCTTTCACCCTGCCGGACTGGGTGCCTTTCGTTTCACGTGATAAGGCGGATCAGACAGATCAGACAGATCAGACGGATCCGCCTGATCTGTCCGAGCCGCCCGCCCCGCCCACTCCCGCGCCCCCTCCACCGCCGCTGCGCAAAGTGGTATGGGTATGCGCGCTGATACCGGCGCTGATGCTCGTGCGCGGGTTGTTCGGTTACTTGAATGCGTACTGCATGCAGTGGGTGAGCCTGCGCACGCTGGACGACATCCGGCAGGAGGTGTTCGCGAAGGTGCTTGGCCAGTCCCAGGAGTTTTTCAGCAAGCAGAAAGTCGGCGACCTCATCCAGACGGTCTTCAACCAGACGAGGATGGCGCAAATGGCGCTCACGCAGGTGGCCGGTGACGTGGTCAAGCAGCCGGTCGCCATTCTCGGCGCGCTCACGGCCATGCTGTTCATCGACTGGAAATTCACGCTTTTCAGTTTCACGATATTCCCCCTTTGCATCCTGCCGGTCCTGTACATCGGGAAAAAAATCCGCCGCGAGAGCAACAAGGAGGAGACGGAGGCCGGCCAGCTCATGGGCATCATGCAGGAGGCGCTCGGCGGCATCCGCGTCGTCAAGGCGCACGGCCGCGAAGAGTACGAGGCGAAGCGTTTTTCCCGCGCCAACCAGAAGATGCTCGCGCTCATGATGAAGTGGCGCAAGGCGATGGAACTCACAGGCCCGCTCGTCGAGTCGACCGCATCCCTCGGCATCGCCGCCGCCCTGGTCTACGCGTTCTGGAAAGGGCTGGGCCCCGGCGATTTCCTCGCGCTCAATGGCGCGCTCATCCTCATGTACGAGCCGGCCAAGGCGCTCGGCAAGCTCCACATCCTCCTGCAAAAATGCCTCGCCGCCACGACCAAGATATTCGAACTCATGGACCGCGTGCCCGGCGTCCAGGACGCCCCGGAGGCCGCCCGGCTCAAGAAAATCGCCGGCCACGTCCAGTTCCACGGAGTCACGTTTTCATACGACAAGAAGAAAGGCGCCGCCGTGCATGACATCGACCTCGTCATCCCCGCCGGCAGCACGTGCGCCCTGGTCGGCCAGACCGGCTCCGGCAAAAGCACGCTGCTCACGCTGCTCATGCGGTTCTACGATCCGGACAAAGGGTATATCACCATTGACGGACATGACCTGCGCCGCGTCACCCAGCGCTCGCTCCGCGATCAGATCGCCCTGGTCAACCAGGACATCTTCCTCTTCCACGACTCCATCTACGAAAACATCCGCTACGGCCGCCTCGACGCCACGCAGGAGGAAATCGAGGCCGCCGCCCGCCGCGCCCACGCTCACGAATTCATCACCGCCCACAAGGACGGCTATGCGCGCGATGTCGGCGACCGCGGCGGCAACCTCTCCGGTGGCCAGCGCCAGCGGATCTCGATCGCCCGCGCCTTCCTCCGCAATGCCCCCATCCTCCTCCTCGACGAAGCCACATCCGCGCTCGACAGCGAGACCGAGGCCCAGATCCAGGCCGACCTCGACGAACTCGCCAGAAATCGCACCGTGATCGCCATCGCCCATCGCCTCAGCACGATCCTCCGCGCCGACCAGATCGTCGTCCTCGAGCACGGCCGCATCACGGACATCGGCACACACGCCGAACTGCTCCGCCGCAGCGAACGCTATCAGCGCGTCTATCGCATGCAATTCGAAGGCGCCCTGGAGCCGGAGACGACGGTCCAGAGCCCTTGAAGCGAGCTATTCGTGGCAATTGTTAAAACACACAGAGGCGTGACTTTGCTGTTCAGACCACTTTGAGCGCACATGGCATTTACGAACGTCACCAACGAGCCAGCGGCCGACGGAAGCATGTATCGTTGCCCATGTTGCGGTTTTCGCACTCTTGGGGAGCGTGGCGATTTCGAGATATGTCCAGTTTGCTGGTGGGAGGACGACGGTCAGGATGATCATGACGCGGACGATGTTCGTGGCGGCCCGAATGGGGAGTTGAGTCTGACTCAGGCCCGCCAGGATTTTCAGAACATCGGCGCATCAGCCGCGCGGCATGCATCGAGCGTTCGGAAGCCACGATCTGCCGTGGATTCACCGGCAGGCGAGACGCCCGATGTCATCCTCCGCCTTCACCGGTCGGTCTTGACTTTCTTCTGCCGCTTGCGGCATGATTTTACTGTTCGATGAAGAAAAAGCGAAAACTACTACGTAGAACGGGCATCCTCGCTTTGGTCCTGAGCGTCTATCCGGTGTTTGTTCTCGGTTTCACCTGGAGTCACGTTTTTAGCTCGGACCTGCAAGGCGGCAGACATGGGCCGCTCGACGCCTATCGCCACGCACTGGCAAGCGCGGTCGTATCGTATACTTTAGGTGAATCGACAGTAAACATAGTAACTAATCTGTTTGAATCGAAGGGAAAGGACTCCAACAGGATGGATGGCCATAATAACCGGATAGGGGCAAACATCGGCGCTCAATCCAAATCCTTTGTTGAAATTGAACCATCCGTCCGCCAATCTGTTTTGAACGGCGCAGTTGATTCTGCCGATTCCAGTCAAATCACATGGTTGCCAGAGAAAAAGTGGCGCGATGTACGAATATGGTGACATGCAACTCTGGCCGACTCACAAGAAACATCGAACAAGGCAACGGGGGGCGAATCCGGGACACCCACTCGAATATCGGAATTGAGCACTTTTGCTGATGGGTTCGGCCTTCCAAGGGTGTCACGAATAGCCTTGGAGCGGGAATTTCATCCTCTGCGCCAGACCAGGTCAGCCCGCTGGCATGTGTCCTCGCACCGGACACCTCTGATTCGTGTTCCGTGACCCGCTGCACCTTCCACAGGACACGCAGGCGGTTCGTGCAAAAATCCGCCATGCCTTCAGAATGGACCTTGCCGGAACCTCTTCATTATTCCTCCCCTCAAATATGCGCGTCACCGACCTCGCTATAAACAAAACGCCGGGAATGCAGCTTGCGCCTGCTGGCAAGGGGCACATCCTGGAGATGCCGGAGTCGCCACTTCTCCTCAGCCACGTTGGCACAGTCCACGCGAGTGCGCAGTTCGCGTTGGCCGAAGCCGGCAGCGGTGAGTTTCTGTTGCGTCATCTTGGCGAGGCACAGAGTCGGGTCTTCGCCGTGCTTCGCACGTCGGACGTGAAGTTTTGCAAACCGGCTCATGGCGCTTTGCGCGCCTCGGCACGGTTCGCCGATGGTCTCGCTGATTCATTGTCCACCGAGTTGGCTTCGCGTGGCCGAGCTTTGGCTTCTGTGCTCGTCGAGGTTGCCGACGCGCAGGGAGTTGTTACGATGACCGGACAGTATGATTGGTGCATGCAGCGACAGACCAACACGGCCTGACAATGCGGCTTGGCATCACGCGGAGCGACAGCGGAGCCGTGATGCTCACTTTGGTTGAACGATTCGCGGGAGGGAGAAAAGAGTGATCAGATGGGTGCCGCGAGGGGAACGCTTTTACGGGGTTCAGTTGGCACAATCTCATGGCGTCCCGCGGAAAGTCAGCGCCCCTCGACGCCATCCCGCGCCGCGGTGGCGCTTTCCTCTGGTCCCAGCTCGTCAACGCCCGGCGCGCCGGCGCCTCCGCCTTCTACGTCGCCATGTTCGACGAACTCGACGAGGCCACCGCCATCTTCATAATCCGCCAGGATCCCCCCGTCGGCGCCAGCCCGTTCGTCGCCGAACCGAATGTCCCCGGCGATCACTACCTCTGGCTCACCGGCCAGGCCGCCCGCCTTCTCCGCACACCCCCCGCCGAAGTCCGCGACGACCTCCCGGAACGGAACAAGTGATCCGCGGCGCCGAGGCCCAAGAGTGGCGCCCGCGGCGTTCACCGGATTCGAGGGCCGCTTTCGAACAGGGCGGTGGCATGGAGTGACAGGTCCACGGCGGGGCTCCCAAAGCAAATTTCTGGCAGTCCCCGGACGTGAAAACGAACGAGATTTGCCGGTCCCTTCCGCAAGTGGTATGGTTTCGCCTCGGATATGTCTGCTTTGGTTTCCAGCAACCCTGCACCGGGGATTTCCCCCGAGGCTCTCGAACTCGCCCGCGCCCTCGCGAAGGAGTTCCGCGGGTGCATGTGGTGGCGTCACCCCGAAGCCACCGTCGAAAACCGGGAGGATGCCTGTCTCGTCGTCCAGCACCTCCGGGAATACGGCGGCCACCGCGCCTGGCGCGAGGCCCAACGCCTTTGGAAATGCCTGTAACCCCTTTCCAGTCCGAAGTGCTGGCGGTGCTCGCCGGAAACCGCAGCGAGGAGAGCCACTTCGCCGGAGGTCTCGTTCTCAACGCTTCGCCGGACTCGGCTCGCTACAGCCACGATTTCGACATTTTCCATGAGGCGGCCGAGGAGGTCGCGCGGGCCAGCCAGGCGGACGCCGCCAGCCTGCGTACCGCAGGCTTTTCGGTGGAACAGAAGTACGGATGGGAAAAGCCAACGACCTTTCGCAAGGCTGTCGTTTCCCGAGGAGGCGAGCAAGTGGAAGTAGACTGGGCGGCCGATTCGGCTTTCCGATTCTTCCCGGTGGAGCGCGACCCCGTACTCGGCTGGCGGCTTCATCTCTTCGACATGGCCACGAACAAGGCGCTCGCACTGTCCGCTCGCACGGAGACACGCGACTACGTGGACATCGTGGAGCTGCACGGCACCTACCCCCTCCCCGCAATCTGCTGGGCCGCGTGCGGGAAAGATCCGGGCTTCTCACCCCTCTCGTTACTGAAGATGATGCGCCGCTTCGCCCGCATCGATCCTGCCAAGCTCGACGAAATCAGCGCCCGACATCTCGACCCCCGCGTCCTGAAGGAGGAGTGGATCGAGATGTCGGACTACGCGGAGGCGGAGATGGAGCGCGTCGCCAACGAGCAGCCCGACCTCCCCATCGGCATCGCTTTCGTCGATGCGAGCGGGCATCCCCGTTGGCTCGACCATCCCGGCCCGCTCGCCCAACACGTCCCCTGCCTGCGCGGTTGCCTTCCGCAGGTGATTCTGGATTGAGAATCGCGCGATCAACTCCTCGATCACCGTCCCGCCGAGCTGGCTGTGATCCACGGTACCGAGGCCCAAAAGTAGCGCCCGCGGCGTTCACCGGATTCGAGGGGCGCTTTCGAACAGGGCGGTGGCATAGAGTGACAGGTCCCACGGCGGGGCCCCCGAAGGCCTCCGTGGCGTCCATTCGCGGTTTCGAAGTTCTCTGGACGGGCGAGTTCATTGCGGCGCGAGAAGAGGCGCCTGGCGCGCTGACAGGAGGTTCGGTGCCAGGAGCGGGACGCTCGATGCGGCCGGCACGATGCCGGCCGCGGCGGGCGGGACGCGCCGCCCTACCCGGGACCCGGGGGGATCCGCCAAAGTTGCTCTTGGCACGCTCCGGTCGTTCTGTTCATTGCAGATCCATGAATAAACGATGCCATCCTCCGCCTTCACAGGCAGGCCTTCACTTTCTTCCGCCGCATGCGATATTTGCCGCACAATTACTGCTTGCGGAATGATTCTACTGTTTGACTAACTTGCTGCGTTTCATGAATCGTCTGATTTGCATCGCATGCTTTGCGTTGTCTGTCGTGGCCTTTTCGGGCTGTGCAGCCCTGCCGAACGAGGATGCGGTCCTCAAAGCTGGCGGCAACACTGCTGAAACGATTATCAAGAAGGCACGTACGACACTTTCTGCGCAACAGGTTTTCGCTTCTCGAGGTGTCGGATACGGAGCGCAACCATCCTCTGGCTGTTGGGCTCTCACCGTGTTGGTGCGTTACGACAGGCAGGCGAAGCAGTTCTTTGAGGAGGTTTGCCACTATGACGGGCAACCCGCCGCGAAGCTATATGCCGTAGCGGGACTCTTGACACTTGATCCAAAGACAATACCAGATTTTGCGTCACTCCATCTTGACCACTTGCTTGATACGCGGGTTCCCAGCCTTGACGGGTGCGATGGAGACCCAACAGTATTCTCACGCATGGTGACCCATCTGACGGAGCATGGCACGTCCAAGTATGTTTACGACCGACTGCCGTCACTCTATCAGACAGTTGACTGTTCCAAGTTTCCTGCCGATACTCCATAACTCCTGCACCACAACCAAAGGCGAGCAAAACTGGTGAACATCACGCGGAGCGATAGCGGAGCCGTGATGCCCACCTTGGTTGAACGATTCGCGGGTGGGAGGAAAGAGTGATCAGATGGGTGGCGGTGTGCGCGGTGCCGCGAGGGGAAAGCTTTGAGGGCATCGAGCGACAGGTCCACTGCGGGGCTCCGATCCGCGTTCATCCGCGCCATCCGCGGTAAAGAAGCGGCAGCGCTTCCCTTGCGGGCCGAT
>CAZYHO010000109.1:0-10334 GCA_964647495.1 uncultured Akkermansia sp.
GCCCTGCCTCCATGCCGATACGCACGAGGCCGCAGACGACTGCGGCGCTCCCAGGGTGCGGCGCTCCGCAGGAAAACACGACCCTTCAAAGCTGGCGCATGATCGGGGTGGCGCCCGCATTTCCGCTGACTGCTTGCCACGCCGCGGCGATCCGCTAGGCTGGCACCTTGGCGTCGATTCAGGGCGCCGCCGTTTTGTCATGATCCCGACCATTCGTCCCTTCGCCACCGCCTCCGGGAAAACCGGGCGGCTTCACTCGCTTTTGGCCCTCAAGGAAGCGGGGCTGTCCCCGAACCTGGAGCGCCTGCCTACCAGCATCCGGATCGTGCTTGAATCGCTGGTGCGGCATCTCGACGGGAAACGCGTCACCGAGAAGGACGTGCGCAATCTCGCGGCGTACAATGCCGCGCAGCCCGGCGACTTCGAAATTCCCTTCGTGGTCGCGCGCATCGTGTTGCAGGACTTCACGGGCGTGCCGCTGCTCGTCGACCTGGCGGCCATGCGTTCGAAAGTGCACGCGATGGGCAGGGATCCGAAGATCATCGAGCCGCTTGTGCCGGTGGACCTGGTGGTCGACCACTCGGTGCAGGTGGATTTCGCCGGGACCGCGGAGGCGCTGAACCGCAACCTCGATCTCGAATTCCACCGCAACCGCGAGCGATATCAGTTTCTGAAATGGGGAGAACAGGCGTTCGACACGTTCAAGGTGGTGCCGCCCGGCATCGGCATCGTGCACCAGGTGAACCTCGAATATCTGGCCAAGGGCGTGCTCGAGAAAGACGGCGTCTATTACCCGGACACGCTGGTCGGCACCGATTCGCACACCACCATGATCAACGGGCTCGGAGTCGTCGGCTGGGGCGTCGGCGGCATTGAAGCCGAGGCCGGCATGCTCGGACAGCCGGTCACTTTCATGGTCCCCGAAGTCGTCGGCGTGCATTTGACAGGCGCGCTGCAGCCGGGCGTGACGGCTACCGACCTGGTGCTGCGCGTCACCGAACTGCTTCGGAAGACGAAGGTGGTGGGGAAATTTGTCGAGTTCTTCGGCTCGGGCGCGCGCGCGTTGAGCGTGCCCGACCGCGCCACGATCGCGAACATGGCGCCCGAGTACGGAGCGACGATGGGATTTTTCGGCATCGACGAGGCGACCGTCGACTACCTCCGCGGCACCGGCCGACCGGCGGAACTGTGCGAACTCGTCCAGGCATACTACCGCGCCCAGGGCTTGTGGGGCATCCCGCAGGCCGGCGACATCGATTACTCGGAAGTCGTCGAACTCGACATCGCCGGCGTCACGCCCAGCGTGGCCGGGCCGAAGCGTCCGCAGGACCGCATCGAAGTCGGGGCGCTTAAATCGAAGTTCGCCTCGCTGCTCACCTCGCCGCCTCCGGATGGATACGGCAAATCGCCATTCGAGGTGCATCCGCCGATCACTCTCGACAGCGAGCTTGACGTGACGCCGGGAGTCGCGGCGCTCGGCGCCCAGGCGGGCGTGGTGCTCGAGAACCTGCCGCCGACGGATTGGGAGGTGAGCGTGGACAGCAAGGGCGGTATCGTGGACACCATCACCCACGGCAGCGTGCTCATCGCCGCCATCACGAGCTGCACGAATACCAGCAACCCCAGTGTCATGCTCGCCGCCGGCCTGCTTGCCCAAAAAGCGAACGCCCGCGGGCTCAAGGTCAAGCCAAGCGTCAAGACGAGCCTCGGCCCGGGCAGCCGCGTTGTCACCGATTACCTGACCAAGACAGGGCTCCAGACGGAACTCGACGCGCTCGGATTCCAGACCGTGGGATACGGCTGCACCACATGCATCGGCAACAGCGGCCCGCTCGACAAAGGCATCGAGGACGTGGTGAGAAACGAGGATGTCATCGCCGCCAGCGTGCTTTCCGGAAACCGCAACTTCGAGGCGCGCATCCACCAGTCGATCAAGGCGAACTTCCTCATGTCGCCCCCGCTCGTGGTCGCCTATGCGCTGGCCGGCACGGTGGACATCGATCTTTCCTCGGAGCCGCTCGGCGTCGATCGCGCCGGCCACCTTGTCTTTCTGAAAGACCTCTGGCCGACCAGCCAGGAGATCGCCGCCGCCATGGCCAGCGCCCTTTCCCCTGAAGTCTTCCGCAAGATGTATACCGACTTCGCCGAGCAGAATCCGAAGTGGAATGACATCCCGGGATCGACCGGGCTCGTTTACGATTGGGACCGCGCCTCGACTTACATCCAGGAGCCGCCGTTCTTTGACACGTTTAACCCGGTGCCTCGCGACATTT
This sequence comes from uncultured Akkermansia sp., assembly GCA_964647495.1. Classification (GTDB taxonomy): domain Bacteria; phylum Verrucomicrobiota; class Verrucomicrobiia; order Verrucomicrobiales; family V1-33; genus CAJBME01. The sequence goes on from CAZYHO010000109.1 coordinate 2,274, forward strand.
CTGAAATCCGCGGCGCCCGCGCCCTCGGGATTTTCGGCGACAGCGTGACCACAGACCACATCTCGCCGGCCGGCGCGATCAAGAAGGACAGTCCGGCCGGCCGCTACCTCACCGAGCACGAGGTCGAGTTTGCCGATTTCAACAGTTACGGTTCGCGCCGCGGAAACGACCGCGTCATGACCCGCGGCACATTCGCCAACGTGCGCATCAAGAACCTCATGCTCGGCGGCAAGGAAGGTGGAAACACACGGCTCCAGCCGCAGGGCGAGGAACTGTCCATTTACGACGCCGCACAACGATACCAGGAAGCCGGCGTTCCGACAATCGTTATCGGCGGCGAGGACTACGGGATGGGGTCCAGCCGCGACTGGGCCGCCAAGGGGACCAACCTGCTCGGCGTCAAGGCCGTCATCACCAAGTCCTTCGAACGCATCCACCGCAGCAACCTCGTCGGCATGGGCGTGCTCCCGTGCACCTTCGCCGACAAGGCCGGTTACGACCGCGTCAAGGACCTTGGCGGCGCCACCTTCGACCTGCTCGGCCTCGGAAACGACATCAAACCACAGGCGCCGGCCGTCCTGAAAGTCACGCCACCGGACGGCACGCCATTCGAGGTGCCGGTCGTCGTGCGGCTCGATACACCAGTGGAAATCGACTATTATCGAGCTGGCGGCATCCTGCCGTATGTGCTCGGTCAGATCCTGTCGGCCACAGCGTGAGTCAGACAAGTCAGACAAGTCCGACAAGTCCGCCTGATCACCGAGGACCTTTTCAGAGAGAGAATGTCGCCGCTATCATGGATGAACTGCCACTCTTTCCGGAACCGGTTCGGGAGGAACGGTGGCATCGGTTGCGCGCGGCGGTGCGCAGGCTCGCCGGTCATGGCATCCTGATCGGAACATCGTCGTGGAAATACGCGGGGTGGCTCGGCTGGCTTTATGAGCGCGACCGCTACCTGACGCGCGGAAAGTTTTCCGAGGCGCGGTTTGAGCGCGAATGCCTGCGCGAGTACGCCGAGGTGTTTTCCAGTGTCTCGGTGGATGCCGGGTATTACGCGTTTCCAACCCGCGCCGGCATCGAGGCGCTGTGCGCCCAGGTGCCGGACGGCTTCCGGCTGTCTTTCAAGGTCACCGATGAAATCACCATGCGGCGATTTCCGCGGATCGATCGCTTTGGTCCGCGCGGGGGTGCCGGGAATCCCCATTTTCTCGACGCCGATCTGTTCCTCGAGGCATTTCTCGGTCCGCTCGAACCTCATCGCGGGAAAATCGGCGTGCTCATGTTCGAGTTCGCGCGTTTCGCCCAGGGAGCCTGGGCCTCACCCCTCCAGTTCGCGGAGGCGCTCGACGCCTTCCTCTCGCGCCTGCCCTCGGGATGGCAGTACGGCGTCGAGCTGCGCAACCCGGAATTGCTGTGTCCCGGCTACCTCGACGTGCTGCGCCGCCACCGGATCTCCCATATCCTGAACAACTGGCAGGCGATGCCCTCGGTCGGGGAACAGCTCGATCATCCCGGTATTCTGACCGCCGATTTCGCCGCCGCCCGCTTCCTGCTCAAGCCGGGCCGCACATACGAGGAGGCTGTCGCCCGGTTCTCGCCCTACGATCGCTTGAGCGAGCCGCTTCCCGGCGCCCGCGATGCCTTCCGACGGCTCATCGTCATCCTCCAGGCGCGCGGCACGCCCGCCGCTTGCAAACCCCGTCCCTCCTATATCTTCGTCAACAATCGTCTCGAAGGCCATGCCCTCGAATCCCTCCTCGCCATGCTCACCGATTGACCTATCCAAACCCGGAACCGTGAACCGTGAACCGTGAACCCTGCAACCACCCCACCATGACCGAAACCAAGAAAGGCATCATACTCGCCGGGGGCGCCGGGACCCGGCTCGATCCGTTGACACGCATCGCGTGCAAACAACTCCTGCCGATTTACGACAAACCGATGATCTATTATCCGTTGGCCACCCTGATGCTGGGCGGCCTGCGCGATATCCTGGTCATTTCGACGCCCAAGGATACTCCGGCCATCGCCGGCCTGCTCGGAGACGGGTCGGCCCTCGGCATTTCACTGTCATACGAGGTGCAGCCCGAGCCGAAGGGCATCGCCCAGGCATTTCTCATCGGCGAGCGATTTCTCGCGGGATCCGGCGCCTCGCTCATCCTGGGGGACAACATATTCTACGGAAAGCTCGATTTTTATCGTGACGCGCTGCGGCAGGATGACGGGGCCTGTATTTTTGGCTATCACGTCCGCGATCCCGAGAGATTTGGCGTCGTGGAGTTCGATCGCGGCGGAAAAGTGGTCAGCATAGAGGAAAAACCGAAGCTGCCGAAGAGCAGCTATGCCGTGCCGGGACTGTATTGTTATGACTCGACGGTCGTCGAGCGCACCAAGGCTCAGCGCCCGAGCGCCCGCGGCGAACTCGAAATCACGGATTTGAACAAGAGTTACCTCGGCGATGGCACGCTCAAGGTGAAATTGCTCGGCCGCGGCATCGCCTGGCTGGACACCGGCACACCGGCGAGCCTGCTCGAAGCCGGCAATTACATTGCCACGGTCGAACGCCAGCAGAACTACAAGATCGCCTGCCTCGAGGAGGTCGCCTTTAATCGTGGCTTCATCGATGCGGCGCAGATGCAGAAGCTCGTCGATGGCACGCGCAATCCGGATTACCGGCGTTATCTCGAGATGGTGCTGGCCGAGGCGCGCCACTGAGCGGCGAAAAGACGGCGAAGGTGACAAAAATGTATCGCCAAAGTGGGTGGGGTTGCGCCACAAGAGCGCTGCCCGACCGGCGTGCGCACCGTGCGGCGGCGGGCCATCCATCACCCGTGCCGTCCAGATATGGTCAAAAACATTCTCGTTCTCGGAGGTGGCACCGCCGGTTTTACGGCGGCGCTCACGCTCAAGCGCCTGCTGCCGGAGTTGCAAGTGCGCGTGGTGCACAGCCCGGCCATCGGCATCATCATCGTCGGCGAAAGCACCAACATCACGTTTCCCCAGCACTTTTTCGAGCGGCTCAAGTTCCCGGTGTCCCGCTTCGTCAAGCTCATCCGGCCGACCCTCAAACTCGGGATCCGCTTTCTCTGGGGACCGAAGCCTGACTTTAATTATCCCTTTGCCATCGAACATGCGGCGCGCCTGCCCGCTCTCAAGCGCGCCAACGCCGCCTACATCGAGGACGACATGCGGTGGACCGGCCCGGTGTCTGCGCTGATGGCGCACGGCAAGGCGTTTCACCGTGGACCTGACCGGCGTCCGCGCCCGCACCGCAATTACGCGCTGCATATCGAGAACCACGTCATGGTATCCGGGCTCGAAGTCTTGTGCCGTGAGCATGGGGTGGAGGTCATGGAGGGGAGGGTCAGCGAGGTCGAACGAGGCGAGACGGGGATCGCGGCGCTGGTGCTGGACTCGGGCGAGCGGCTGACGGCGGACCTTTTTGTCGATGCGAGCGGATTCCGGGCCGAGCTGCTTGGCCGGGCGCTCGGGGAGCCGTGGTGTTCGTACAAGGCGTCGCTTTATTGCGATCGCGCGGTGGTCGGGGGCTGGCAGCGGACGCATGAACCGATCGCGCCCTACACGCTGGCTGAGACAATGAACGCGGGTTGGTGCTGGCGCATCGACCACGAAACCGTCATCAATCGCGGTTACGTGTATTCCTCGGATTTCATTTCCGACGATGAGGCACGCGGCGAATTCCTCGCCAAGAACCCGGAAGTGTCGCCCGATGGAACTCGCATCGTGCCGTTCGTGAGTGGACGGTTTGCGCGGTGCTGGGTGGACAACGTGGTCGCCATCGGCAACGCCAGCGGCTTTGTCGAGCCGCTCGAAGCCACCGCCATCCAGGTCATCTGCGTGCAGTCGGCCACACTGGCGAGCGCGCTGGAGGAATCGCGGTTCGAGGTGTCCGATCCGATGCGCAATCTCTACAACAAGTTCAATTGCGGCCAATGGGACGACATCCGCGACTTCCTCAGCATCCACTACCGGTTCAATACCAGGCTGGATACGCGATTCTGGCAGGCGACGCGCCAGGACGTGGATTTGGCGGGAGCCGCCGAACTCGTCGAGTTCTGGCAGGAATACGGCCCGAGCGCCCTGCCGAACGGAGTCATTCTGAATGCGACCAGCACTTTCGGGCTCGAGGGGTATTTTGCGCTGCTCGCGGGAATGAAAGTGCCTGTGGCGCGCCCTTACCAGCCGACCGAGATCGAGCGCAAAGCCTGGCGCGACCACTTGAAAGTGATTGGCGCCGAGGCCGCGAACGGCTGCGGCATGCGCGAAGCACTGGCCTTCCTGCGCGAAGAAGCCTGACCGCGGTCATGGCAGTTGCGTTTCTTGTTCCGGGGGTGACACACGGTGCCGGGGCGGCACACGGCGCCGGGCGAAATGTGCCAACTGCAAGAGGCGGTGTGTGGCCGGCCGGACGGCGCCGGACGCGACGGAAGCACTCATGACGATGCCGGGGCGAGGAGCCGGGCCACCACCAGATCCTGTGGGTGCGTGATCTTGAGGTTGAGCGAAGTCGATGGCACGAGGTGGACCGGGTGGCCCGCGGCCTGGACGGCGGAGGCTTCGTCGGTGAGTGTTTCTCCGCGCGCGCGCGCCGCCGCATACGCTTCCCGCAGAAGGCCGACGCCGAATGCCTGCGGCGTTTCCATCGCCCACAAAGCCGTGCGATCGACGCTTCCGGTCACGCATCCGGCGGCGTCCGCGCGCTTCAGCGTTTCGACGACCGGATGCGCCAGGCTGGCCGCGCCGGATTCGCGCGCTTTCGACACCACCCGCTTCACATCCTCCGCACTGACCAGCGGCCGCGCCCCGTCGTGCACCGCCACAAACGCGGCCGTGGGATCGAGCGCCGCCAGCCCGGCCGCCACCGAGTCCTGCCGCTCCACGCCTCCGGGACAAAACCGGATCGGCGCCCCGGTTTCCCTGCTCAGCGGCAACACCCAGATCTGCGAGTCGGCCCAGCGCTCCGGGCTCGTCACCAGAACGATTTCACCGAACACCTCGCTCGCCGCCAGCGCCCGCAGCGTGTGCTCGAGCACCGGCCGGCGCCCGATCAGCGCCCCCAGCTTGTCGAATCCCATGCGCCGGCTCGAGCCGGCCGCAACAACGATCGCGGATGTCATCGCGCCAGCTTCGGGGCGTCCCGCCTTCCCGCAACGCTCCATCGCGCCCCGCCGCGCCGCAGTGGACCTGTCGCTCTGCGGCTAAACGCCCGCACACAGTTCGTCTGTCACCCTATGCGTGGATCTGTTCGGAATTGCAGCGATGATCCGGCGAGCACCCTGCCCGCCGGTCTCAGCGATCTTTGTCTGCGGTACCCCCTCGCCACCGCGCCTCTGTTCCCCGGAGCACTGGACGGCGCACACAGTTCGTCTGTCACCCTATGCGTGGATCTGTTCGGAATTGCAGCGATGATCCGGCGAGCACCCTGCCCGCCGGTCTCAGCGATCTTTGTCCGCGGTACCCCCTCGCCACCGCGCCTCTGTTCCCCGGAGCACTGGACGGCGGGTGAATCGGCGTTTATGGGGGGATGGATGCCTCTTGAATCGGATTTGCTGCACATGGGTGAGCGGGCGCGAACCGCGGCTTTGGCGCTGGCCCAGGTGCCGACGGCGGAGAAGAACCGGATTCTCCATGCGATGGCGGATGAACTGGTGGCGAGTGAATCGGCGATTCTCGAGGCGAACGCGCGCGACATGGCGGCGGCGGAGGCGAGCGGACATTCGGCCGCGATGAAGGACAGGCTCAGGCTTGACTCGAAACGGCTGGCGGCAGTGGCCGGCGGAGTGCGGCAGGTGGCGGGGCTGCCTGATCCGGTGGGGGAGGTGCTGGACACGTGGGAGCGTCCCAACGGCCTCCGGATCGAAAAGAGGCGCGTCCCGATCGGGGTGATCGGGATCATTTACGAGTCGCGTCCGAACGTCACGAGCGATGCGGCGGTGCTGTGTTTCAAGAGCGGCAACGCGACGATTCTGCGTGGCGGCAAGGAGTCGGTGCATTCGAACATGGCGATCGCCACCGCGCTCGAGACCGGCGGGCGCCGGGCCGGGATGCCGCCCGACTGCGTGCAACTGGTGCCGACGATCGATCGCGAGGCGGTTCGGCTGATGTGTGGCATGACGAAGCATCTCGATCTGATCATCCCGCGCGGCGGCCGCGGGTTGATCGAGACTGTCGTTTCACTTGCGCGCATGCCGGTCATCAAACACTACGATGGCATCTGCCATCTCTATGTCGATGCCGATGCCGACATGGACATGGCGGTGCGGCTCATCGTGAACGGCAAAGCGCAGAAGCCGAGCGCCTGCAACGCGCTGGAAACAGTGCTGATCCACCAGGCGGCGGCTGCCTCCCTGCTGCCCCGTCTGCTCCCTGCCCTGGCTGCCGCCGGCGTCACGCTGCGTGCGCACGAGCGGTTGCGCTCTCTCATCACAGATGCCGGCGCCGGAAACCTGCGCGTCGAGTCGGCGGCCGAGGCCGACTGGGAAACCGAGCATCTCGACCTGATCCTGGCGGCGAAACTCGTGGGTTCGGCCGGCGAGGCGATCGATCACATCAACCGCCACGGCTCCAGGCACAGCGATGTCATCGTAACCGGGTCTGCCGACACGGCGGAGCGATTTCTCGGCGCCGTCGACAGCGCCTGCTGTTTCTGGAACGCGAGCAGCCGGTTCAACGACGGCGAGGAGTTCGGATTCGGCGCGGAAATCGGCATCTCGACCGACAAACTGCATGCCCGCGGTCCCATGGCGTTGCCCGAACTCACCAGCTACAAGTACATCATCCGCGGGAGCGGCCAAATCCGCGGCTGATCTCGATCGGCCCCCGCAAACCCGATCGCGGACCGCCAACGGGACGATGCCCGGCGTTTCCGGAATCGCTTCTCGCTCACTCAGGCCGGCGCGCTCTCAGCGGCGGGCCGGCTTCCGGGAACGATCCTGCCGCTGCTTTGGCGCGGGCTGCCGTTTTCCGGAAGACTTCGCCGTCCCGGCCTTGGCGGCGGCCGGTTTCTTCGCGGACTTGTCCGACCTGTCCGACTTGCCGGTTGCTTTGGGCGGCGGTGTGCCGGCGGGCGGATCCGATTCCGCGGCGGGCTGGCTGGGCGCGGTGGCGGCGGGAGCGACGGCGGCAGCGACCGGCTCCCAGGAATCCGGTTTGCTGATCGCGATGCTGGACCAGGGCATACCGGCCGCTTCCCATCGGCGCCGCCAGGTCTCATAGGAGATGCCTTCGCCGTCGTCGTTGACGCCAAACTGGAAGCCGCAGGATGGACAGATCTCGAACGACCCTCCGCCGAATTCGCTCCGGGGCGGTTCGCTCAGCTTCGGGTAATCACAGACAGGACAGGTGTAGCCGGCGGCCATGGCGGGAATTCGGTGGCGGATGGAGTGAGGCAGGTCGCGAGCCGAGGCTCACGCGGAACCCGGCATCGTGTTCTTGAAAGGCAGGGGCGCTACTGTCCACTAAAAATTCACGCCACACGACAGGATCGCATTTGCCCTGATCTCCCCCTTTCCCCGTGTCGTGGAGGCCCGGGACGCCCTCCGGGCGCATCCGACACTTCCGATCAGAGAAAAAATCCTTTTGCGCCTCCGCTGAAGTCTGCTTAGGATGCTTGCCCGCCAAACCCGGTGGGTCGTTTTGTTTTTACCCTGAGCCGTCATGATTGCCCGCGATATTCTGGAGAAGATCGAGAAAGAGCACCTGAAGAAGACCGTGACCCCGTTCAACGTCGGGGACACGGTGAAGGTGCACACCAAGGTTGTTGAAGGCGGCAAGGAGAGGCTGCAGGCGTTCCAGGGGATTGTTCTGGCGCGCCGGGGCACCGGGGTGAATGCCTCCTTCACCGTGCGCAAAATCAGCTACGGCGAAGGAGTCGAGCGCGTTTTCCCGGTCCACAGCCCGGCGGTCGACCGCATCGAGGTCATCAGCCAGGGCCGGGTGCGCCGCAGCAAGCTGTATTATCTTCGTGACCGCGTCGGCAAGAGCGCGACCAAGGTCAAAGGTGTCGGGCGCTCCGCCACAGCAGGCGCGGCTGCTGCCACC
>CAZYHO010000109.1:10434-11596 GCA_964647495.1 uncultured Akkermansia sp.
CCCGCCGATTGGTCATCATGGACTGGATTCTTGGCATCGATCTGGGCGGCACGGAAGTCAAGTGTGGCGCGTTCAGCCCGGACGGCAGGCTCGTCGCCCAACGTCTGGCCCCGACGCGTGACGGCGAGACGGAAAACGACCAGCCGGCATTTGTCGCCGAAGTGTGCCGGGTGCTCGACGCCCTGGCCCGCGATCTCGGCGCTCCGCCGCGGCGAGCCGGGGTGGCCGCTCCGGGGCTGGCCGCGCGCGACGGCACGCACATCGCATTCATGCCGGGCCGGCTCCAAGGCCTGGAGCGCCTCGACTGGCGGCAGGCGCTTGGCCAGGAGCCGCCGGTTCCGGTGCTCAACGACGCACACGCCGCGCTCCTCGGTGAAATATGGCAGGGGGCCGCGCGGGGGCGGCGCGATGTCATACTCCTGACTCTTGGCACTGGTGTGGGCGGCGCGATCGTTTCCGGCGGCCGGCTCCTTCGCGGGCATCTCGGCCGCGCCGGCCACCTCGGCCACCTCACCGTCGATCACCACGGACCGCCCACGATCACCGGCACACCCGGCGGCCTCGAGGTCGCCATCGGCAATGCCACGCTCTCCGCGCGCACCGGCGGCCGATACTCGATGACGCGCGATCTGGCCGCCGCCGCCCGGGCCGGTGACAGCTTCGCGCAGGAAGTCTGGGACGAATCCGTTCACGCCCTGGCCGCTCACCTCGCCGGCGTCATCTGCGCGCTCGATCCCGAACTCATCGTCATCGGCGGCGGCATCGCCGAACTCGACGACTTCCTCTTCACTCCAGTGCGCGAACACCTCGACTCCATGGAGTGGCGTCCGTGTGGCCACAGCGTCGAAATCCGCAAAGCCACGCTCGGCTCCTGGGCCGGCGCTTACGGCGCCGCCTTCAAGGCCCTGTGCCCGGAATCGGCCGAGGCGAGCGAGTAAGGAGTAGTGGCAGACACCCACTTTTCTCCTCGATCCACACCGGCAACCATCCGGGAATCATGGAGGGGGGAGACAAGACACATGGCGGGAACGACGATCCGGCTCAGCCAAGAGTGGGTGTCTCTCATCGGCGGCGCACGAAAACGTGACGCGGCGCCTCCGGCCCGCGCGCCCCTCGGGCATCCTGCCTGAGGTCGCCCCTGGCCTGGAACGCGGCCTTCCAG
>CAZYHO010000110.1:0-7372 GCA_964647495.1 uncultured Akkermansia sp.
TCGGGAAAGTCTTCGGCCCGGGTCGGTGAAATGGCCGTCTGGGACATGCGACTCAAGGCAGCACTCCACCGGGGGCGGCCGCCGTATTCCTCGTGCCGGGTTGCTCCTCGCCGGCCTGGTTCATGGTGTTGACACGGACTTCGAGATCCGAGAGCTGGGTGCCCATCGTTTCAAGCCGCCGCGCGAGTTCATCGTTGGACTGCAACAACGATGACCGCTCCACGGCGAGGGCGTTCCTTTCATCGGTCAACTGGATGATCCGGAGCCCCTGTGCCGTGTTCTCCTCCGCAAGCTGCTCCAGCCGCCTGGTCATGCCGGCCATCTCGGCAACGAGACCGTCGTTCGCCATCTTGAGTGCCAGCCGGTCCTCATTCGACGCGTTGAGCGAGTCCTGCTGCCGCTGGCTCGTCTGCATCAGGTCCGCCACCCTCTGGTTCAGTTCCTGAACCTCGGCCGCCAGCTTGTCGCGCAGATCCGACAGTTCCTTCTTCTCCGCATCCAGCGACGAAATCGTCTTGTCCCTCTCCGCCAGTGTAGTCTGCATCGCTTTCGCCTGCGCGTCCAGCGTCTCGACTTGCGACTTCAGGTTCACCGCCTCCGCCGACAACAACTCCCGCGCCTTCTGCAAACCGACCGTCTCCTCGCGCATCGACGCCAGCGTGCGGTTCATCGACTCGATGCTCGTCTGCAGCATGGCGATGTGCTGCCCCTGCTCGGACGAGGACGCCGCCAACTGCTTCTCCAGCGCCCCGCGCGCCCCTTCCAGCTCGCCGAGCTTCTGCTTCTGGCCCTCCGCCGCCGCGTGCAGCACCGCGATGTCGTGCTTCAGACTCTCCCTCTCCCGCTCGATCAGCGTCACCTGCGACTTCGTGTTCGTCGCCACCGTGTACAAGTTCGATATGTCCTTCTTCAAGCTCTCCCGCTCGCGCTGCAGTGTCGTGATCTGCCCGCTCAGTGCCTCGTTGCTCTTCTTCGCCGCGGCCAGCGCCGCGTCCACCTCCGCCAGCCGCGCCGTCAGCGAGCCGGTCTTCGCCTTCTCCCCGTCCAGCTTCACCGTCGTCGCCTCCAGCTTCTTCACCGTCTCGCCCAAATCCACCGTCAGCGCCACCTTGCTCCGCTCCAGCTCCGCGTTCTTCCCGATCAATTCCGCCCGATGCCCCTTCAGTTTCTCCTTGTCCGCCTTCAGCACACTCACCCGGTTCAACAAGTTCTTGATCCGGATCTTGCGGTCCTCGTTGATCGACATCGCCACCCCGATCCCGCACAACAATACCACCACCAGCGTCCACAGAAGAATCGGCCGGCCCAATGAAGGGGATGAATTCGCGTTCATGACACTCAGTTAAAGTTGGTTCTCGGTTTCAAAACAATATCGGGCGATTACTGATTTTGGCGGCGCACGCCACGACTTTTTTACTTCGCATTCTCCGATCGCTCCAGACTCGCGATCGTCGAATTACCTCGCACATTAGCGAATTGCGATAATCAAGACAACTAAACTTTTCGCAATTCTGTGAATTTTTCGCGGCGCGCCGCAGAACAGAATACTGAGCATTATAAATATGGAAAATAATAAGGATCCGACCGATCCGACTGATCCAAAAAGCCCCCTTCTCCAAAAAACCGCTTCCACCACCCCGACCCGGAGGCCCGGCGAGCCAGAGCGCCGGCCGGCCACGGCGGCTACACATTGAACCTCCAGTCCACCACGTCGCCATCCTGGACGATGTAGTCTTTGCCGACGATGCGGAGGGTGCCGAGTTCCTTGCATTTGGCGAGGCTGCCGGCGGCGGCGAGTTCGGTGAACGGGACGACCTCGCCCGCGATGAAGCCGCGTTCGAAGTCGCTGTGGATGACGCCGGCGCACTGGGGGGCGGTCATGCCGGCGGTGAACGTCCAGGCGCGGGTTTCTTTTTCGCCCGTGGTGAGGTAGGTGCGCAGGCCGAGGAGGTGATAGACGGCCTTGATCAGATTGCTGACGCCGGACGAGGTGGCGCCCAGGCCGGCGAGGTACTCGGCGGCCTCGTCCGGTGTGAGGTCGATCATTTCCTCCTCGATGGCGGCGGAAATGACGCAGGCTTCGGCGCCGTGGTGATCGCGGGCGTAGCGGACCACGGCGGCGACGTGCGGATTCGATTCGAGGTTGCTGGTGGCGGCGCCGAGGTCGTCCTCGGCCACGTTGCAAGCGAAGATCGTCGGTTTGCTCGTGAGCAGGAACAGGCCTTTGAGCAGGCGCGCCTCGGCGTCGCTCACGGTCAGTGTCAGCGCCGGCTTGCCTTCGTTGAGGTGCGGCATCAGGCGGTCGATGAGCGCGATCTCGGCCTTCGCTTCGGCGTCGCCGGCGCGCGCCTTCTTTTCCTTGGCCGCACGCTGTTTTTCCAGCGTCGCGATGTCGGCGAGCACGAGTTCGGTGGCGATGGTCTCGATGTCGCGCACCGGGTCGATGCCGCCGGCCACGTGGTGGATGTCCGCATTCTCGAAACACCGCACCACCTGCACGATCGCGTCCACCTCGCGGATGTGGCTCAAAAACCTGTTCCCCAGCCCTTCCCCCTGGCTCGCGCCTTTCACCAGTCCCGCGATGTCGACAAACTCGATCGCCGCCGGCACGATCTTCTGCGTCCGCGAAATCTTCGCCAGCACCTCGAGGCGATCGTCCGGCACCGTGACCACCCCCTGGTTCGGCTCGATCGTGCAAAACGGATAGTTCGCCGCCTCCGCCTTGCGCGAGCGGGTCACGGCGTTGAACAGGGTGGATTTTCCGACATTGGGCAGTCCGACGATTCCGGCTTGGAGCATAAGCGGGCCACCCTAGACGATCCGGGGCGAGTTCAACGAGGAAAACCGTGCGAACGGGTCCGTATAAGCCGGATTCTGTGACCGCCCCCTCGCGGGGACGGCCGGCGGCCATTCCTCTCACGACCGGGTCGCCCCGGCCGCGCCGGGCCTCACAGCCCGATGCGACTGACCCGGGGTCATGGCGCGGCGGTCGAAACCACCGCGCCGCCGGCCAGGCGGACCGTTTCCCCTGTTCTGTCTTGCACCGCGTGGGGTTTTTCGTGCCCCGGGACTCGCGCCCCGGGCGGTGGGCTCTTACCCCGCCATTTCACCCTTGCCGCCGCCGCCTCTCGGCTGCGATGGCGGTATGTTTTCTGTGACACTTTCCGTCGACGGGAGCTTGCGCCACCCGCCGCCTGGGTTTGCCACCCAGCACGCTGCCTTGCGGTGTCCGGACTTTCCTCAGACGGCGGCTCACGCCCCGCCCGCAGCCACCCCGGACCCGTTCGCAACCGCACCCTACCCCCCTCGCGCCCCGGTGAAAGCGATTTCTCCACACATGCCCAGCCCCCCAGCCGCCGATCACGAGGAAGCTCACCAGACGCCCCGGTTCGGAGTCCCCGCTTCAACAGAACGCGCAGAACCCCGCGCAGGAAACTGAACCACGGGCCGGTGCTGCGTCACCATCGGAACCGGCTGGGCGACCCTCCCTCCCGCCCTCATTCCCGCCTATCGTGCTCGTTCGCCTCGTTTTTGTCGAAATCACGTCGTCGGAAACAGTTCCCCACCGCACCTGGCTGGGCGGGCCGTTCGGGAATCTCTTCATAATAAATTCGGCTCTTCTGGAAGTATCAGCATTCGGGCGCCAACTGCCACAATATCCAGGAAAGCATCAACGGGATGGGGGATTCCCGTCCAGATCGGCTGGGAATCCTGCTCAAATCCGGAAAACCAGCGCCTGAGCCGGACACCGCCGCCCCGCACATTCTCGCCCCCAGCGCCAGAGAGACGCTCCCTGAAGCAGACCGCTCCCCTGAGCACCGGAACTGTCGCGCCACGCTCCGGCTTCCCGCTGCAGCGGGGGACCTCGATCTGACCGCCATCGACAAACGGTGCTCCGCGGGCCGCCGCGGCCTTTCACAAAGCTCACCGATGATCGGGCTGCGGCAGAGTGCGCTGAAATTGGACGTTGCGGCAGCGGCGGGACCAGCCTTCTGTTCCGCGAATCACAGGATCATCCCCCACCCAACCCACCAGCCACGAGGACGACATGATGCTGCGTTGTTTTATTATTGTATTGTCTGGCGGCGCGCTTTTCCCGGCGGCGCTCACGGCCGCTCCCACGAGGGTCGATGCGGACACCGGCAAGGCGCTGCATCGTTTTGACGGGCTGGGCTGCGGTGCGATTTTTTACGAAGGGCACATCACCAGTCTGGCCGCACGCAACAAGGCGGACGATCAGGAGGCGCTCTATGACGCCATGTTCAAGGACGTCCGGACGGATTACCTGCATCTGATGATCCGGCACGACCACGAGCCGTCCAATGACAACGACGATCCGTGGACACAGGCGTTCCAGGCGGAGGACTTCAAATACTGCGACCATACGGTGGCGATCTGCCAGGCGGCTCTCGCGCGCCGACCGGGCATGCAGTTTTTTGCCACCTTGTACACGCCGCCGGCATGGATGAAGACGAACGAGGATCCATCCGGCGGAGGCGAAGAGAAAGGGACGCTCAAGGACGGGCTCGAACTGGAACTCGCGGAATTCATCTGGGCCTTTCTCGACCACATGCGGGGGCGGGGAATCACCGTCCAGTACCTGAGCATCGCCAATGAACCGGACTGGAAACACACCCAGCCATCCTACTACCTGACGCCGGATGCCCACGCCGCGCTCTTCGTGAAGGTGGCCGATTACCTCGCGGAAATGGCCCGGCGGAATCCGCAGACACCGCGGCCGAAACTGGTCGCGCCCAATGTGCTGAGTGCCGTCGATTGCGCCGAACGCTATCTGCCTCCGCTCCTGCGCAAGGCCGGCGATACACTGGACATCGTCGGGACTCACGACTACGACCGCCGCGGCGACCGATGGAAAACACTGACCAAGGCCGCGAAAGGGCGCCCGGTCTGGGGCACCGAGTGGTGCGTGAACGGCGAGGACCATTCCCCCGGCCTGCTCCGCTCCGCCGCCGAATACTGGCTGGCCATGAGCGAGGCCTTCAACGGCGGCGCCAATGTCTGGATGGCCTACGACTGGGTCTACCCTCCCCGGCCCGGCGGCGAGGCGTTGCTTCACGTCGAGTGGGGGCAATCGTGGCAGGCCACCAAGATTTACCACGGATTCCGGCAGTTCGCGAACCTGCTGGAGCCGGGCATGCACGTGATTCCGAGCGAAGTGAGCGGCCCCGGGGCCAGCGGCTTTTCCAAGCCGGGCATCAAGGCATGCGCCTTCCGCGCCGCCGACGGCAAACGCGCCGTCATTCACATCGCCAATGTCCAGGACGAACCGGCGGAGGTGCGCGTCCAGATCCGCGGACCGGCTTCCCGTTTCCGCCGCGCATGGCGCACCAGCGCGGACGAAGACATCACGCTTCTTCCCGCGCCGGAAAATGCCACGAGCGGCGCCTGGGAGTTCCCGCTCCCGCCACGCGGCATGCTGACCGTGGAAACGACGGGTTCCTGAGCGGCCACAAAGAGAATACCGCCAAGCCAATGAGACGAGCCATAGTATCCAGCATCTCGTTCGTGAGCCTGTTGGCGTGTATGCTTATGGGGATATTCGCGTCCATGGGCGTCTGTGCGGTGGTGTTCGGCTCCGAGAGCCTGGATACGGTCATCAGCGCAAGACCCGAACCCAATAGAACGCACCCGGCCTTTATCACGTTTATGCTATTGATGGTTCCAGGCATCTTTGTGGGTGCCTGCGGCGCAATCTTCGGGATCATTCTTCCTCTGCATCTGCGATTTCGAATTCCTCTTGGCCGACGCAATAAAACGGCTCGCACTTGGCTGCATAAATACGCGAAACGTATCGCGGATTACACAACTCCATCATCTCCTATTTGACCACGGTTCACGGTTCACGGGGCATGGGGCACATGCGGCCCATAAGCCCCATGTGCCCATGCCTCACGGTGCGCGGGTGCCGGGTACAAGGTGCGCACAAGCCCGTCGGAACGGAAAGGAAGAGCTGTCCCTCTACCCATCCCCGCGACCGCCTGTCCATGCCTGCCTGTCCATTCGTGGTCAAGAACACCGACGGACCTGAACCACGAATTTCACGAACAACAGAGATGGCAGACACCCACTTTTCTTTAATCTTGTGATGGAATTGAAAAGTGGGTGTCTGCATTCTTTTCAATCAGCAGAGCCCTCCGCTTCAATCAGCCGGCTCAGCCGGCTCGTTCGACGACGGCCACCGTCACGGCGACGGCCGGGCGGGCGCCGTTGTCATCGACACGATGGGCACGCCGCGCTTCCTCGCGCAGGTCGTCCATTCCGCGGTGGCGCCACAGCGCGAAACCAGCCGTGCGGGCGCCGGTCTCCCCGGCTCCTTGCGTGACCAGCCGCAGATGGCCTTCCAGCAGCCGTCGCAGCCGGTAAAACGGCAGATAATGGTCGCGTTCCAGCCGGCGGCGGCACTCGAGAAACTGGTCCAGAACCTCCCCCCAGTCGCTCCCGCGCAGTACCAACTCCCTCAGTTCCAACAAGGAATCCCACTCGGCAGGCTCCGTCGCGCGAAACAATTCCTCCACGACCCCGGCCGCCCTGCGGCGCCAGGTCACCACTCCTTCCTTGTCCACGATCCCGTTGGTCATGCCTCACCTATATGGTAATGAGACTGCGTAGCAAGAAGATGTCGCTAGGAATTTCCCTGGTTGTGGGGATTCAAGGGGACCAGACGAGCCGGTAAAAGACGCGGGGATTGGGGTCGACGAGGGCGACGGCGACGGATGTGGAGGCGGCGGTGATCGACTGCCGGTGGCTCCAGGAGAGGAGATCCCCGGATTGCTGGAGGGAGTAGGTGAGGCCTGTGCCGAGGCGGGAGAAGGTGAGGGTGAGCGACTGCGCGTCCGCGGACCACTGCGGCACGATTTCCGGAGGAGCAGCCGGGGCGAGGTCCAGAAACCACGCGAGGCCGTACGCTGTGTCCGCGCTGCCGGTGGCGGCATTCACCACACGCAGCGAGTAGTGACCGGATGGAAGGTCGCGGAGACTGAGGTATTCAAGAGGATGCGGCACACTGCCGGCGGCGCCGCTTTCACTGCGGGCATGCTCGCTTTCCGGGCCGGCCACCGGCGTGGCGACCAGATGGAGATCGAGGTTCGGGAGGAGCGGCTGCGGGGAAATCCAGACGGACGGGAAGGTGAGATCGATGGCTCGATTCCAGACCAGGGCGGCGGCGAGTTCGCGGGCGACACAGCCGTCCGGGATCTGAAGCGTGTAGCGCCGGTCGCCGCCGGGCGCGATGGATGCCGCGTAGTGCCAGCCGCTTCCGCTTGCCGGACCCGGGGCGGAATCGGGTGCCGGGCCGCTGACGAGCGCGCGGTGGCTGCGCCAAAGGTTGACCTCGCCGGCGCCGAAGTGCGGG
>CAZYHO010000110.1:7472-11593 GCA_964647495.1 uncultured Akkermansia sp.
GACGAGCGCGCGGTGGCTGCGCCAAAGGTTGACCTCGCCGGCGCCGAAGTGCGGGTCGAGCGGACGGGTGGCCGTGTTGGCCCAGGCGGGAAACGGATCTTTGCGGGCGCCCGCGAGCAGCAGAGCCCGGATCACTTCCGAGCGGCCCGCCTCCGGCGCCACCGCCGTTCCGGCATCGGCCAGAAACGCCGCGCATGAGCTGACGACGGCCGTCGCCCAACTCGTCGTCGTCAGCGGCGCGACCAGCTCGGGTTTCACGCGGCCCGCCCCGTCGACATCGGCCGCGCTGGCGCCGGTGCTGTGCAAGCCGTCGGTACGGCCGACCGAAAGCACGTTGAAGCCGGATCCGAGCAGCGGCGGCACGACGGTGGCAGCGCCGTTGTTCAAACCGACCACCGCGACATGGTCGGAAGCCGCCACGGTCCAGTCGAGCCGGCGCAGCGCCTCGTTTGCCTGCGCCGCGGGGAAATCAGCTCGCACCGAGGCGATCCAGGAATGGTTGCTGATTGCCTGGGACTCAATGCGGGGCAGCAGCCCCGTGCTCAATCGCAGCAGGTTCCCGCCCAGCCAGCCGTCCGCTTCGTAGCAATGCACACCGGCCGACGGTCCGCTGCCGGCGAGCGGCGCCACCGAGGCATCCCCCGCCAGCGGATTCGTGTTCGCACCAAAGAAAAACGACCCGGCGCGCACCGCGTGAAACGAAACGGGCGAAGGACCGGAACGGAAATCGAAACCCTTCCCGGCAAAATTTCCGGAAACCGGGGCCGGATCGGTGCCGGGCAAATACTCGCCGCCGTCCGCGGTCAGCGTCGCTTCCACCAGGCTGACTGACACCCCGCCGCCGCGCGGCAACCCGGCCCCGAGTTCCCGAACCAGGCGCGTGTAGCCGATATCGTCCTGCCACGTCGCGCGCGCCGCCGGAACAGAAAGCCCGATCGACACCGCGGCCAGGGCCAGGGCGAAAATCCTGAGGGTCATCGGTCGTTCGGGCACGGGTCGTCGCACGTCGCTTCATTCTCCCCGGATGCCTCGGGATCGGCCAGCCAGATCGACGGGCCGGCCAGCTCATCCAGATATTCCTGCAGAATCACGGCCGCCGCCGCCTGATCGATCACCGGTTTTTGCCGCTCGGCCCGCCGGCCCGCCGCCCGCAGATGCTCGGCCGCCGTCACCGTGCTCAGGCTTTCGTCGCGCAGGTGCACCGGCACATCCGGCGGCAGCCGAGGACGCAGCGCCCCCAGAAACCGCCGCACCCGTTCCGCCGCCGAGCCCTCCGTGCCATCGAGCCGCAACGGCAGCCCCAGCACCACCGCCGTCACACCGCGCTCGCGCACCACTTCGGCGATGCGCCGCAGCGCCTGCGCCTCGGGCACGGTCTCCAGCGGATGCGCCAGCGCCCCAAGCTCGTCGCTCAGCGCCAGGCCCACGCGCACCGTGCCGTGATCGATTCCCAATATCCGCATGCGCCATGAAACGCGGTTGCGGCGAATTGCAAAGGCCCACTGTCCATCAATACGGTTCAATCAATCAACCGCGAACAACCGCCGATGAACGCAAATGAAGAGCATCAGGCACGTAATGCAATTTACTGAAATTCACAGCCATATATTCATTGGTGTTCATTCGTGATGTCCATTCGCGGTTTATCCTCGAATGAACGGGTATTGGCCCTCTGCGGCTCCGCGGCGGGCGCGAAAGCGCCATTCTGTCCCAGTCGGGTCACTTTGTCGCGGCAGTGGTGTCCGATCCGACCGGTGGTAGTCGGCCGCATGAGTGGTTGGATGGGAGAAGAATTCATTTCCTCCGACTGGCATGAAAAATGAATTCAGGGCATACTTCAGAGGAGTCTCCACCATGCCAAGCAATCTGACGCACAACCATCAATCGACGCGGGCCGAGGTGCCTGGGGACGGATTGGTGCCCGCGGTGGTGCAGGCGGAGCAAGTGGCGGCCGCGCAGCAGACACATCCCGCGACGCTGCCGGTGCTGCCGATCCGGAGCGCGGTCCTGTTTCCCGGGGCGATCGTGCCGCTGACGATCGGGCGCGAATCCTCGAAACAATTGCTCGCCACGCTGCCGGAGGAAAACGGCTGGGTCGCCGTCTTTACCCAGCGGACGGCGGACCAGGAGGAGGCGGGCCTTGACGACCTGCACCTCACCGGCGTCGCCGCGCAAGTGCTGCGCGTGGTCAAGAACGACGAGACGCTGGTGGCCATCGTGTCGGCACGCGACCGCATCCGCGGCCGCTCGGTGATCTCGAGCGCGCCCTACCTGACGATCGATGTCGAGTATCTGGAAACGAAACCGCATCCGGATTCGGCGCCCTATGAGGCCGCGGTCGTCTCGCTGCGCGATTCGGCCCTCAAGCTGCTCACCATGAAGACGGAAGTGCCGGACCAGGTGGCCGCGTTCATCCGGGATCTCGGTGATGGCGGCCGTCTCGCGGACTTCGTCGCCGGCGGCCTCGAGGTCGAGACGAGCGAAAAACAGGCCGTGCTCGACGAGCTGGACCCGTTCAAGCGCGTGAAGCTTTCGCAACGGCTGGTCAGCAAGCAGCTCCAGATCGCCACAATTTCGGACAAGATCCAGCAGGACGTGCAATCGCATTTCACCGACGCGCAACGCAAGGCGTGGCTGCACGAACAGATGCGCGCGATCCAGAAAGAACTCGGCGAAGACGAAGAGGGCTCAAAATCCGCCTTGCAGGAGTGGCGCGAAAAAGTGGACGCCGCCGCCATGCCGCCGGTCGCCCTCGAGCAGGCGAACCGCGAACTCAAGCGGCTCGAATTCGTCCCCGAAGGCAGCCCGGAATTCGCCGTCATCTCGACGTACCTCGAGGCGCTCGCCACCCTGCCGTGGAACGCGGAAACCGAGGACCACGTCGACCTCAAACGCGCGCGCCGCATCCTCGACCGCGACCACCACGGGCTCGAAAAAGTGAAGCGCCGGCTGCTCGAACACCTCGCCGTGCGCAAGCTGAACCCGAACGGCCACAGCCCCATCCTCTGCCTCTTCGGCCCGCCGGGCGTCGGAAAAACGAGCCTCGGCCAGTCAATCGCCGACGCCCTGGGCCGCTCGTTCGTGCGCCTGAGCCTGGGCGGCGTGCGCGACGAATCCGACATCCGCGGCCATCGGCGCACGTACATCGGCGCCATGCCCGGCCGCCTGATGAACGAGATCCGCCGTGCCGGTTCCCGGAATCCCGTCGTGCTGCTCGACGAGGTCGACAAGCTCGGCCGCGATTTCCGCGGTGATCCGGGGAGCGCGCTGCTCGAAGTGCTCGATCCCAAGCAGAATCACGCATTCACCGACCACTATCTCGATGTGCCCTTCGATCTTTCAAAGGTGCTCTTCATCGCGACCGCCAACGAACTCGGCCCGATTCCGGCGCCGTTGCGCGACCGCCTGGAAATCGTCGAGCTGAGCAGTTACACCGAACGCGAGAAACTGGCCATCGCCAAACGCTACCTCGTTCCGCGCCAGCGCCGCGAGCACGGGCTCAAGAAAGCCCAGTGCGACATCAAACCCGAGGCGCTGCGCCACGTCGTCACCCACTACACGCGCGAGGCCGGCGTGCGCGAACTGGAACGCCAGATCGCCGCCCTGTGCCGCGCCGTGGCCGCCCGTGTGGCCGGCGAGGAGAGCGCGGGCGAAGTGATCGACATCGCCTTTGTCGAAAAAGAACTCGGCCCGCCGAAATACCTGCACGACGAAAAGCTGGATATCCCGCGGCCAGGCATCGTGACCGGGCTGGCGTGGACGTCGGTCGGCGGCGAGTTGCTGCACATCGAAGCGCTGCGGTTTCCTGGCAAAGGCCAGGTCCAACTCACCGGGCAGCTCGGCGAGGTGATGAAGGAGTCGGTGCAGGCGGCATGGAGCCTTTTGCGCAGCCGCGGCGACGTGCTCGGCGTGAGCAAGGAGGCGTTCGCCGAGCACGACGTGCACGTGCACGTGCCCGCGGGCGCCACGCCGAAAGACGGACCGAGCGCCGGCATCGCGATGTTCACCGCGCTCGCGAGCCAGTTCACCGGGCGTCCGGTGCGCTCGGATCTCGCGATGACCGGCGAAATCAGCCTGCGCGGCACCGTGCTTCCGATCGGCGGACTCAAGGAAAAACTCCT
>CAZYHO010000111.1:0-11593 GCA_964647495.1 uncultured Akkermansia sp.
GGTTACTGGCAGGTCAGCGGCAAGAACAAGCTGAACTTCGAGCAGATGATCAACCTGGACCTGACGTACATCAACAAACGCTCGCTCGGTCTGGACCTCGCCATCGTGATCGCCACCATTCCCGCCTTGTTTATTCAACTCATGGAGTCGCGGGTGCGCGGGCGGCGTCCCGCACAGGATTCCGAAGCCGCCGATGGAGTGGCCGAGGAGCCTGCCCGTCGCGCCTGCTGAAAGCGCGAAAGAGCCCGGCTGCCTGCCGCGGTCCCGAAGGCCCAAAGGCCCGAAGGCAAGAAGAGGGGGCGCCATGCCTGCGGTCCACCGCCTGCAGCGGCCGGTCCGCCAGCGCGTTGCGCTCACACGCCTCTCCGTCCTCGCGACGGCGCGCTCCTCCGCGCGCGAATCCGGAATTCCGGCGGGTATCGAGGCGGGGAGCCGGTTCTTTTTTTCCTCCCGAGCACACACTAACAAACACCACTATCCATGACACCACTCCCTATCGGCGTCGTCGGGTGCGGCTATTGGGGGCCGAACCTCGTTCGGAACTTCCGCAGTCTTCCCCATTGCCAGGTCCGGGCCGTCTGCGACCTCAATGAGAGCCGCCTCCAGCACATGCGCCAGTTGTACCCCGAAGTCGAAGGGATCGCCGATTACGGCCGTCTGCTGGGCGATGTGGGAGTGGAGGCCGTCGTTGTCGCCGCGCCGGTCCGGTACCACTATCCGCTCGCCAAGGCAGCCCTGCTCGCCGGCAAACACACCATGATCGAGAAGCCCATGGCGGCTTCCACCGCCGAATGCGAGGAGCTGGTCGATATCGCCCGCCGCCAGGGCCTCGTCCTGATGGTTGGCCACACGTTTCTCTATTCCGCCCCGGTGCACAAGATCACCGAAATCATCCAGTCCGGCGAGATCGGCGACATCCGCTACATCAACGCGAGGCGGCTCAATCTCGGCCTCTTTCAGAAGGACATCAACGTCGCCTGGGATCTTGCGCCCCACGACATCTCGATCATTCTTCACCTGCTCCAGGAATACCCCTCGGTCGTCAACTGCCAGGGCAATGCCCATGTGACCCAGGGCATCGAGGACATCACCAACATGTCCCTGACTTTCAGCAACGATCGCTTTGCCACCATCCAAAGCAGTTGGCTCGAGCCCCGCAAGGTGCGCGAAATGACCATCGTCGGCACCAAGGGCATGATCGTCTATGACGACCTCCAGGCCCAGCAGGCCATCCGCGTCTACGACGTGCGCGTCGACCGCCCGCCGCACTACGACACGTTCGGCGATTTCCAGTACTCTTATCACTACGGCGGGATTCGCATCCCGTACCTGCGTCAGGAGGAGCCGCTGCGCATCGAGTGTCAGCACTTCCTCGATTGCATTCACTCCGGCGCCACCCCGCGCACCGATGGCTGCCAGGGGCTCGAACTGGTCCGCATCCTGGAAGCCTCCTCGCTTTCGCTCGACCGCAATGGCTCGCCGGTCCCGCTCGACCGCCCCGTCTCTCCGGCCGCCACTCCCGAAGCGTCCCGAGCCCAGGCCAAACCAGAGCCAACCGCGGCGGGCCAACGGCTCTCCGCATGAGCCTCGAACCCGTCTGTGGGCGCGCGATCGCGTTGAGCCGATTCCATTTATCTTCCGCCTCCTGTTCCGCAATCCCCCGATGTCCAGCATGAAAGTCCCTTTCCTCGACCTGCAGGCCCACCACGCTCCGCACATGGCGGAATTCGAAGCCGCCATCCGCGAGGTCATCGCCTCTGGCGCTTTCGCTGGTGGTCCGTATGTCGCCGCGTTCGAAAAAGAATTCGCCGCATTCTGCGGCACACCGCATGCCGTCGGAGTCGGCAACGGCACGGACGCCTTGTGGCTCGCGCTGCTCGCCTGCGGTGTCGGCCCGGGAGACGAAGTGATCACCTCGCCCGCGACCTTCATGGCCACGGCCGAAGCCATCTCTTGCTGCGGCGCCAAACCGGTCTTCGTGGACATCCGCGAGCCTGCGCACACGCTCGACCCCGAGCTGATCGAGGCGGCCATCACGCCGCGCGCCAAGGCCATCATCCCGGTCCATCTCCACGGCCAGACCGCCGACATGGATCCGGTCATGGAAATCGCCCGATCGCACAGCCTCTTCGTGATCGAGGACGCCTGCCAGGCACACGGCGCCGAATATAAAGGCCGTCGCGCCGGATCGATCGGCGACGCCGGCGCCTTCAGCTTTTACCCGGGCAAAAACCTCGGCGCCTTCGGAGAGGCCGGCGCCGTGGTCACCCATAACGAGGAACTGGCCAGGAAAATCCGGATCCTGCGCGACCACGGCCAGAGCCGGAAATACCACCATTCGATGATCGGCTGGAATGGCCGCATGGATGGCATCCAGGCCGCCGTCCTCAAGATCAAATTGCGCCATCTGGAACAATCCAATACGCTGCGCCGCCGCCACGCGGAACGGTACAACGAATGCCTGCGCGGCATCGAAGCGGTGATCCTGCCGGTCGAAGCGGAGGGGAATTTCCATGTGTACCACATTTATGCTCTGAGGGTCGCCGCCCGGGATCACCTGGCGCGCCGGCTCACCGAGGCGGGCATTGGCACGGGCATCCACTACCCGGTGCCGGTGCACCTGCAGGAAGCCTATCGCGATCTCGGACACAGCCCGGGCGATTTCCCCATCGCAGAGAAGGTGGCCGCCGAGTGGATCTCGCTGCCCATGTTTCCCGAACTCACCGTGGAGCAGATACACACCGTCGTCGACGCCGTCAAACAGTCGCTGAATACACCGATCCCTGCCTGAAACTGCCTGTGGTTGCCGAGATTCCAGCCATGCCCCCGAACGCCGCACCGGCCATGCCTCATTCCGCCGCCACCGGCTTCGATGCCGCGCTGGAGGTGGAGGCGGCCGATCCCTTGGCCGGGCCCGCATGGGATCACTGGGTGATGGCACATCCGGAGGCAGGGCCGTTTCACCGGACTTCCTGGGCGCGGGTGCTCGTGCGCAGTTACGGGCATCGTCCCCGGTATCATCGGATCCACCAGAGGGGGCGTACGGTGGCGCTGCTGCCGCTGATGGAGGTCGACAGCCGGTTCACCGGGCGGCGCGCAGTCTGCCTGCCATTCGCCGATGCGTGCGGGTTTCTTTGTTTCAAGCCCGCAGGAGGGCGGCTCATGAGCGACGTTTTGAGCCGCCTGGGGTTCGAGTACGGATGGAGCCGTGTCGAGTTGCGGGGCACGCAGGGGTTTGTCGAACCGGCCGGCGCCCCCGCCGCATTCGTCACGCATGATCTCGATCTGGGTGGCGGAGAGAGCCAGGTGTGGGCGAAGTTTGACTCCTCGGTGCGCCGTGCCGTGCGGAAGGCGGAACGCGGCCATGTGACGGCCGATATCCGCACGGACGCCGAGGCCATGCGCTCCTTCATCCGGCTGCATGCCCACACCCGCCGGCGTCACGGTTTGCCGCCCCAGCCCGACCGTTTTTTCCACGCTATCCGCGACGAGATCATAGAGCCGGGCCAGGGGGCGATCGTGCTGGCGCATGATGGCGGCGTCCCGGCCGCAGCAGCCGTGTTCTTGCTGTCCGGACAAAAAGCATTGTTCAAATTCGGCGCCAGCGACGATCGCGCCCGCGACTCCCGCGCCAACAACATCGCGATGTGGCACGGCGTCCGCTGGGCCATCGATCACGGCGCCACTACCTTGTCGTTCGGCCGCACGGCGGTCGCACAGAACGGATTGCGCCGGTTCAAGCGTGGATGGGGCGCCGCCGAGTCGCCACTCTCATACCACACGCTGTCGCTGCCCGAGGCGCAATGGGCCTGCCCGCGTTTCCGGGATCCCGGACCGGCCGCCGCCGCTTTTTCCCGCCTCCCGCTCGCCGTCAACCGGCTCCTCGGCGCTGCGCTGTATCCTCACCTCGACTGATCCTCCAGCCCCAACCACCGCCTGCCATGGCCAATAAAAATTCCAATTCGCCACCACCCGCCGGCATCACGCTCAGTGACGTCGTGTACACCCTCTGCAAGCACAAGGGGAAAGTCATCCTTTGCTCGCTCCTCGCCCTGGCGGGCGCGGCCGCCTACTACATCAAGGCCCCTGTGCCCTATCAGTCCAACGCGAGTCTGGTCGTGCGTTATCTCGTCGACCGCAGCACGATCGACCAGGTCGACTCCACCGCCACCGCCGGCTCGTCACAGCGCGGGGTCGAATCGATAATGTCCTCGCAGCTCGCCATCCTCAAGAGCCGGGATCTGGCCAGCGAAGTGGCCGCCCAGATCAATGGCGACATGATGCGGCGGCTGCTTCCTCCGAATGCCAGCGGGGACGCCGAAGCCGAGGCCACGGGGATCATTTACAGCGGACTCAAGGCCTCCGTCGTCAAGGGCACCAATGTTCTCAACGTCAGTTTCCAGCACAGGGATCCCGGCGTCGCGACCACTGTCCTCACTCATGTCCTCAAACAATTCGAGAAAAAGCACCTCGATATCTACCGGTCCGCCGCCGCGGCAAATCTGGTCATCGAGAAAATCGGAAAATCGGCCACCAGTTTGCGCAACGCGGAGGCGCAGCTCAATAGCCTTCGCAAGGAACATAAGGTGCTCTCGCTCAAGGACGCCATGAGTGCGCTCAGCGTCGAAATGGCCAGGGCAGGGACCGAGCTGGGTGACGCGAAAACAAAAGTGGCCGAGCAGCAGGCACGCGTCGCCACACTGGAACGGCTGGTCAAGGGGACCGACCCCGGGCAACCGGAAGCGGACGCACAAACCACCGGGCCGGCCGAATCCGCGCCGGTCGCGGTGCCCCTGCCGGACAGCCGCATCGTCGCGGAATACCAGCTTCTCCTGACCCGTATCGCGGCGATGCGCTCCAACAGCGTGGCCCTGCTCGCGCGCTTCACGCCGGAAAACGAGGCGGTTCGCGTCAACCAGCAACAGCTTGACGGTCTGGAATCCCGGCAACGCGAACTCGAATCCCGGCACCCGGAGTTGATGAGCGTCGCACGGGCCGCCAAGCCGGGCGGCGGCGCGGGTCCCGATTTGCTGTCGGAGCGGGCTACCCTGGTCGCTGCCGAGGCGCGTGTCCAGGCTCTCCAGGATCGCCTGCAGTCGCTGACCACAGAAGTCGAGAAACTTTCGGAAATCGCGCCCGTGTTGTACGATGCGGAGCGGACGCAAGAACTGGAGGACAGCAATTACAAATACCTCAAGACCAGTGAACAAAAGGCCCAGACGGATCGCGATCTGGCCGAGATGAGCAGCGCCCCGAACATCAAGGTCATTCAGACCGCCACGCCGGCGATGCAGGACAAATCCCGCCGCGACAAGATCGCGCTGGGTATTGCAGGAGGCGGGCCGGCGGCCGTCATCGGCCTTGTCCTCCTCTTCGGTGTGCTGCTCAATCGCACCGTCAAGCGGCCGGCCGAGTTCGAGGACAAGCTCGGCCTTCCGCTGATAATGGCCGTGCCCTGCTTCAAGCGGTCGGGGCAGGGAGCAGGCCGCAACGGCAAGCGCGCCGCGCGCCTCAAGGCGCCGGAGGGTGAGGAGGACACCCGACTGGCAGCTCCGGACAACGGCATCCCGCCATGGGATCCATCGCATTCGATCCGCCCGTACGCCGAAGCCATCCGCGACCGCCTGGGACTCTATTTCGAAGCAAACGGCATTGAGCACAAACCGAAGCTCGTCGCCGTCACAGGCCAGACACCGGGCGCCGGCGCCTCCACCGTGGCCTCGGGCATCGCCGCCGCCCTCTCCGAGACGGGCGACGGCAAGGTCCTGCTCGTCGACATGGGCGGCTCTCGCGGCGCCGCGCATCCTTTCTTCGAAGG
The DNA here is from genome assembly GCA_964647495.1 of uncultured Akkermansia sp. Taxonomy (GTDB): domain Bacteria; phylum Verrucomicrobiota; class Verrucomicrobiia; order Verrucomicrobiales; family V1-33; genus CAJBME01. Next base: position 5,819 of record CAZYHO010000111.1, read on the forward strand.
CCGGCCTGCTCCCTCTCTCTCCGCAGCCATCCACTCGTCGCGCGGCGCGGACCAGCCTTGCGACAATCTCTTCCTCGCCAAGGCAGACGGATCACCCGTCGATGTCACCTCCATCGGCGCCGCCCGGCTCTCCCGGCTCATGCCTGACCTCAAGGCGAGTTACTTCGATTATGTCATCTTTGACATGCCGCCGCTCGGCAATACGAGTTCCACACCCGCCATGGCCGCCTTCATGGACCAGGTCCTCGTCGTCGTCGGAGCCGAAACCAGCACCCGCGAGGAAATCCTGCGCCAATACCGCGACCTCACAGAACACCACGGCAAAGTGTCCATGGTTCTCAACAAGGTGCGGTCACACGGGCCGAAGTCGCTCATGGGAAGCATCTGAGGCGTTCGCTCCGACAAAAGACTTCCCGAACGGGGAACAAGGCTCTTTTGCGGCCTGAACCCGCCGCTCGTCCGGCTCCCGTCCGGTTCCCTTGGCGCGCGGATGGGCGAGGCTTCGGAAAACCCCGATCTATGAGACACTTCGCCAGCACATTGACACCGCTGCCTTGCTGCCCGCCGAACACCGAATACGGCCTCCCGATGACCTCTCTCCAAGCCCTCCCCCGGTGAAAAAAAACGTGCTCAGAAACAAAATCTACTACCGCCTCAAACCACTGCTGCCCGACAGGTTGCGGATGTGGGCGCGGCGGCAGTATTCCTTGTGGTTGCGGGAAGGAGTGGCGGATCGGTGGCCCGTGTTGCCGGGCTCGGAGCGGCCGCCGGACGGCTGGACCGGCTGGCCGGGGGGAAGGAAGTTTGCGGTTGTCCTGACTCATGATGTGGAGGGGCCGGAGGGCCTCGCGAAATGCCGGCAACTCATGGAGATGGAGCGCGAGTTGGGTTTTGTCTCGTCGTTTAATTTCATTCCGGCGGGAGCGTACCAGACACCGCCCGTCTTGCGTGAGGAACTGACGCGCCACGGATTTGAGGTCGGCGTGCACGACCTGAATCACGACGGCCATCTGTACGATTCGAAGGCTGCCTTCGCGCGCAAAGCGGTCGAGATCAACCGGCACCTGCGGGAGTGGGGAGCTGCGGGGTTTCGGTCCGGGTTCATGCTGAGCCGGCTGGACTGGCTGCAGCAGTTGGACATCGACTATGATGCCTCGACTTTCGACACCGATCCGTTCGAACCGCAGCCTGATGGCCAGGGCACGATCTTTCCGTTCTGGGTGCCGGCACGGGGGGGGGAGGCTGGCGCCGCCGCCGCCCGCGGAGGGTACGTCGAGTTGCCATACACACTGACGCAGGACTCGACGCTGTTCCTGTTGCTCGGTGAAACCAGCCCGGCGTTGTGGATCCAGAAGGCAGACTGGGTGGCACGGCACGGAGGCATGGTCCTGGTGAACGTGCATCCGGATTACATCAGTTTTGACTCATGCAACCGCACATCGCGCACATACCCCGCGGAGCATTTCCGGGCATTGCTGACGCACTTGCGCTCGACCTACGGAGAGAGTTTCTGGCAGCCGTTGCCACGGGACTTGTCGGCCTATGTCGCCGGCTTGCGACTGAAACCGGCACGCCCGTCTTACGGATCGCCTGCCGCAATGAACGGGAGGCAACCGGTCGCGCCTTCGAAGCCGAAGGCCCGGGCTGCCGACCCGCCTCGGCTGGACGGCCTGAGGGCGGCGGTATTGCTCTACTCGTATTACCCGTCGGATGCGCGACCGCGGCGTGAGGCGGAGGCGCTGGCGGCGGCGGGGATGGAGGTCGAGTTGATTTGCTTGCGGCAAGGGCCGGGGGAGCCGGTGCTGGAAACGATCGATGGCGTGCGGGTGAGGCGGGTGCCGATGAGACGGAGGAGGCAGGGGAAGCGGACGTATTTTATCCAGTACAGTCAGTTCATCGGGTGGTGTTTCTTCGCGCTGGCGGTGTGGCGGCTGCGGCGGCGATACGATCTGGTGCATGTTCACAACATGCCGGATGTGCTGGTTTTCAGCGCACTGATCCCGAAGCTGTTCGGGGCGAAGGTGTTGCTCGACCTGCATGATCCGATGCCCGAACTGATGCGGACGATTTTCGGGTTTGGTGAGGACCACCGGGCCGTGCGGTTGCTCAAGGTTCTTGAGAAGTGGAGCCTGTGGTTTGCCGATCGGGTGGTCACGGTCAATGAGGCCTGCCGGAGGATATTCGGTGGCCGGAGCTGTCCGGCCTCGAAAGTCCAGGTCATCATGAATACGCCGGACGAGGCGATTTTCGCGTTCAAGCCGGCGCCGGAGACGGTCGTCCGGCCTGCCGGTCTGCCGTTCGTCCTGATGTTTCACGGGTCGATTGTCGAACGCCACGGGCTGGACCTCGCCGTGCAGGCGGTGAGCGCGCTGCGGGACGCGATTCCCGGGCTTGAATTGCGTGTGTATGGCCAGTCGACTCCATTTCTCGAGACGGTGATGGAGCAATGCCGGCGCGACGGGCTGGAGGGGGTTGTCCGGCATCTGGGGCCGCAGACACACGAGCAGATCGTCGAGGCGATCGGGGAGTGCGACCTCGGGTTGATTCCGAACCGGCGGAGCATCTTCACGGAGATCAACACACCGACGCGGATCTTCGAGTATCTTTCTTGTGGAAAGCCGGTTGTCGCGCCGCGGGTTCCCGGCGTCACCGATTATTTCGGGCCGGACGAACTCGTGTACTTCGAACTCGGCGATGCCGACGATCTTGCCCGCCAGATCCGCCACGCCTATGAGCACCCGCGGGAAGTGCGCGAAGTGGTCGCCCGCGGGCAGAATGTGTACCGCCAGCACACATGGAGCCAGGAGAAACGCGCATTCCTGAGCATGGTGGCCCGCCTGCTCGCCGTCCAGGCATGATCGGAGTCTGGGTCCAGGACATCGACCGTCCGGTTGTCGAGGAGTTGTTCGAGCTTTTCAAGACACCTTGGGAATTCGGGCGACCAGGCAGACGATACGATGTCGCCCTCTGCGGTGACGGGTTCACACCCGCCGTCCCCGCCGCTGTCGTCCTGCTTGCCGGCCCCTCGCCGCATCCCGATGATCCGACATCCGTCCATCACCCATCCTTCGTTGACGAGCCATCGGGCATTCGGGGACAAAGCGGCCCGCTGCTCCTTCAAACCCGGGGAGGTCCCTTGCCGATCTATACGGGATGCCGGTTGTTCGCTGTCGAGAGGGATGACATCGAGATGGTTGCCGGAACCCGCGACGCCGGACCCGGCGCGGTAATCCGGAGGCGCACAGCGGGCGGGACGCAGGTCAGGCTGGGTTACGATCTTTTCGCAGAGATACGGCGGTTGCTGGATGGCGGCCAACCGGCCGCGCTCGCCCCCATTGCGAGTCTGGACAGGCACATAGGTGTGTTGCGCAGTCTGATCCTGGATGCCGGTCTCCCGTTGGTGGAGATTCCTCCTGTGCCGGACGGGCACGCGTTCATCGTTTGTCTGTCGCATGATGTCGACCACGCCGGCATCCGCCATCATAAGGCGGATCATACGCTGCTCGGATTTCTGTATCGAGCCACGCTGGGATCGCTGATCAATTGGACTCGCGGGCGGCTCACCGGCCGCCAGGTCCTGGCCAACTGGGCCGCGGTGGCCTCGCTCCCGGCTGTCCATCTGGGCCGGGCGCGGGACTTCTGGCTCCAGTTCGACCAGTACCTGGCGCTCGAAAACGGCCGGCCATCGACGTTTTTCGTCATCCCGTTCCCCGGGGTGGCAGGTAGCCGCGCCCCGGACACAGCCGCCGCGGCGCCGCAGGCGAGGGCCGCGAAGTATGAAACCGCCGCACTCAAACCCGACTTCGATCGCCTCCGCGCGGCCGGCTGCGAGGTCGCGCTCCACGGTCTGGACGCCTGGAACGATGCGGCCCGGGGAAAAGGGGAAGCGGCCGCCATCGACGGCCTTGCCGAGGCTTCCGAGCGAGGGGTGAGAATGCACTGGTTGTACTTCGAGGCCGGCTCGCCTTCGCGCCTCGAGCAGGCCGGATTCACGTATGATTCAACCTCCGGCTATAACGAAGCGATCGGCTTCAGGGCGGGCACGAGCCAGGTTTTTCGTCCGCCGGGGGTGGCACAGTTGCTCGAACTCCCGCTCCATGTGATGGATACCGCGCTGTTTTATCCGTCTCGCATGAACCTGGCCCCCGATGATGCCCGTGCGGCCGTGATGGCTCTGGTCGACGAGGCGGCGCGGCATGGGGGTGTGCTCACCATCAACTGGCACGACCGCAGCCTGGCGCCGGAGCGACTGTGGGATGGCTTTTACCGCCAACTGCTGGCTGCGCTGGATACCCGCACGCCATGGTTCGCCACCGCCGCCGACAGCGTGGCGTGGTTCCGCCAGAGAAGGGAGGCTCGCATCGGCACTGCGGTCTGGGAAAATGACGCCGTACGCGTGACCACCACCGCGCCACGCCGTCCGGGCTTGCCGGGGATGCGCCTGCGTGTTCATCCCCCACGGAGCGGGCGCTGCATCGATGTGCCTCTGGAGGAGGACACGCGCGTCGTCTGGTGAGAGCCTTCGGCCGACAACGAGTTTACATGCAATCCAACCCGCTCACATTCGCACAACTTGGTTGCGGCTACTGGGGTCCGAACCTCTTGCGCAATTTCTCCGCTCTGCCCGACAGCCATGTCAAATACGTGGTCGATGCCCTGCCCGAGCGACGGGCTTTTGTGGAATCCGGGTTTCCGCGGACCCGGGCGGTGGCAGACGTGGCGGAGGTCTTCGACGACCCTTCGGTGGACGGTGTGCTCATCGCCACCCCGGCCGGAACGCACTTCGACCTCGCGCGGCAGGCGCTCAAGGCGGGGAAACACATCTTCGTCGAAAAACCGCTCGCCACGACCATCGCCGAGGTCGACGCGCTCGCCGGTCTGGCCCGCGACCAGGGCCGTATCGTCATGGTCGGCCACACGTTCATTTACAACGCCGCCGTCCGGCACGTCAAACAACTCATCGACTCCGGCGAACTCGGCGACATCCGCTACATCTACAGCCAGCGCCTGAACCTCGGACGCATTCGCTCCGACATCGACGCGCTCTGGAACTTCGCCCCCCACGATATCAGCATCATCCAGTACTGGCTCGATGATCCCGAGCCGCTCGCTGTCGCCCGTCAGGGCATGGCGTACATGCAGGAGGGCATCGACGATGTCGTGTTCCTCAACATCCAGTATCCGGACAAGATCATGGCCAACATCCATGTGAGCTGGCTCGACCCCCAGAAGGTTCGCAAGATGATCGTCGTCGGATCCCGCCGCATGGTCGTTTACGACGATATCGCCGACGAGAAGATCGCCGTCTACGACAAGGGGATCGATCGCCGGGCCGTGGTCGGCGAACACATGGACTTCGACCACCCGCCCGCTCTCCAGTTCAACTACCGCACAGGAGCCATCCTCATGCCGGAGATCAAATTTGCCGAGCCTCTCCGCGTCGAAGCCCAGCACTTCGCCGATTGCATCCGCTCCGGCGCCACCCCGCTCACCGGCCTGGACCACGCCCGCAAGGTCGTCGGAATCCTGGAGCGCGCGGAAAAGGGGTGAGGGGAGAAGGGGGTGAGAATTGCCGGGAAATCAAGGATTGAAAGATTTTGCTCGACACCCCTGTCAAGCAAGCCAGAATGCCTCTCCCCGGTCCGCAGATCAATGCCCTCCATCCTCCAACCATTCAGGATTTCCTTTCCTCCCTGGTAGTCACGTCTGGTCCTCCCGGTCCGCGACTGGCGGCGGGAGCATTGGCGTCAGGCGCCTGGAAAGGCGCGGGAAGGG
>CAZYHO010000112.1:0-11561 GCA_964647495.1 uncultured Akkermansia sp.
CGGGCAAGATGCGCCGCCCTGCCCGAGAACTGCCAAATCGCCTGCGGAAGTCCAACTGATTCCCATTCCTGTCGTTAAAATATCTTAAGTAATTTGGCGAATTATTCTTGGCCGCGTTTCCAGGTTAACGCCTATGCCCCTCCCTCTTCCCCCTTCCCCCTCGCCTGCGCCCGCAACTGGCCGCAGCCGGCCGCGACGTCGATGCCGCGGCGCTGCCGCACGGTGCAGGGCAGTCCGGCCGCCTGGATCGTCCGCTTGAATTCGTCCACCGCGGCCGGCCGTGCTGCCGCGCCGCCGAACCCGCCGGTCGGGTTGAGCGGAATGAGATTCACATGCGCGTCGATCCCGCGCAGCAGCGCGGCGAGCCGGCGCGCGGTGGCCGGCGAGTCGTTTTCGCCCGCCACCAGCGTCCACTCGAAAAAAATCCGCCGCCCGGTCCGGCCCACGTAGTGCCGGCACGCCGCCATCAGATCGGCCAGCGGCCAGCGGCGGTTCACCGGCACCAGCGCCGACCTCTCCTCGTCGTCCGCGCCGTGCAGGCTGACCGCCAGGTTGTACGGCCGGCGCTCGTCGGCCATCCGCACGATGCCCGGCGCCACGCCCACCGTGCTGAGGCTCACGTGGGCCGGCCCGATGTTGAACGCGCGCGTGTCCGTGACGATTTCCAGCGCGGTCATCACGGCATCGTAATTGTGCAGCGGTTCGCCCATCCCCATGAGCACCAGGTTGCGCGGGCCATCCTCGCCCGCCGCCCGCAACGCGCGCCGCGCATGCCTCACCTGCGCCACGATTTCCCCGGGCCTCAGATGACGGGAAAAACCCGCCTGCCCGGTCGCGCAAAACACACACCCCATCGCGCATCCCGCCTGCGTGCTCAGACATACCGTGTGCCGCCCGGGAAATCCCATCAACACGGTCTCGACCTCCCGCCCGTCACCAAGCCGCAGCAAAAACTTCCGCGTCCATCCGTCCGCGCTCGACACCTCCGCCACCGCCTCCGGAAATACCAGCGGCCGCGCCGCCAGCCACGCCCGCACCCCGGCCGGCAGCCCGGACACGTCATCCCACGAATCCACCAACTCCCGGTGCAGCCCGCGCCACATCGCCCGCGCATGACACGCCCTCAGCCCCGCCGCCTCCATCTCCGCCTCGGCTTCGCCGAACCGAAGATCCTGCAGCCCGCCATTCAATAACTCCGCTCTCGCCAATGCCATCCCCTCACACCCAACCCGGATTCCCCCGCCTCGCCACCCGCAATCCCGCTCCGACGCGTCTGACTCGTCCGACTCGTCCGACAAGTCCGCCAAGTCCGTCCCCCATATTCCTGGTTGCCGAATGGATATTCCATCGTATCTGAACGCCCCGTCCGGGATCATTCGTGCCCCGGCCCGGTCGCCGGGCCGTTGAGTGCGGATGGCCGGTTTCCTGGAGGCCCTTCCCGTCCTGACGCCCGGCGACCCGGCCCGAACCACCCCCCGTACCCCTGTCTTATGGAATGAGCGCAACCGAAGCCCTGCAGCCGATCCAGCCCGCGAAGCTGGTCGTGAAGAACGTGTCGAAATCCTTCACCACCCGCCGAGGGTCGTTGCAGGTGCTTGAAGACGTGAACCTTACAGTCAACGAAGGCGAGTTCGTCTGCCTGGTCGGGCCGAGCGGCTGCGGGAAAAGCACCCTGCTCAATCTCATTGCCGGCCTGGACACGGCGGATTCCGGCGAACTCGCCAGCGACGGCCAGCCCATCACGGGAACCGGCAGGGAGCGCATGGTCATGTTTCAGGAGCACGCGCTTTTCCCCTGGCTCGACGCGCTCGGCAACGTCCTCTTCGGCCTCAAGCTCAAGAGCAATCTCTCGAACGCCGACCGCCTCGAAGTCGCCCGTTATTACCTCCACCTCGTCGGCCTCGATCGCTTCGCGCACGCCAACATCCACGAGCTTTCCGGCGGCATGAAGCAGCGCGTCGCCCTCGCCCGCGCCCTGGCCCCCAACCCGCGCGTCCTGCTCATGGACGAACCGTTCGCCGCGCTCGACGCCATGACCCGCGAGCAGTTGTACGAGGACCTCCAGTTCATTTGGCAGCAGCGCAGGAAAACGATCATCTTCGTCACCCACAACGTGCGCGAAGCCGTGTGCCTCGGTGATCGCGTCATCCTCTTCTCCCCGAACCCGGGCCGCATCCGCGAGGAGTTCACAATCGATCTCCCCCGCCCCCGCGACATCAACAGCGTGGAACTCGCCGCGCTCGCCACCGAAATCACCCGGCAGCTCAAGACATATACCAGCGCCGCCGCAGCCGCCGAACCCGCCTCCGCCACCGCATGAAACGCGCTCTCGTCGCCCTGCTCTTCTTCGCCGCCCTCGTCGGCATCTGGCAGGCGGTCGTGGCCTCGGGCCGCTACTCCATCCTCATGGCGCCGCCCCCGGCCTCCGTCGCCGCTTACCTCCTCGAAGCTTTCGCCAATGGCGATCTGCTCAGCGCCAGTTGGGTGACGGGCAAGCGTCTCTTTATCGGCTACCTCATCGGTTGCGCCATTGGCCTGCCGCTCGGACTGGCCACCGCCAGAAGCCGCTTCCTCAACGATACCATCGGCGTGCTCGCCCTCGGCCTCCAGACGCTGCCGAGCGTCTGCTGGGTGCCGCTCGCGATGCTCTGGTTCGGCCTGAGCGCAGGTTCCATCTACTTTGTCGTCATCATGGGCACCCTCTGGAGCGTGCTCATCGCCGTCGACAACGGCGTGAAAAACCTCCCGCCCATCTACACACGCGCCGCCCGGACAATGGGGTCCACCGGCCTGCACACGCTCATCAAGGTCGTCCTGCCGGCCTCCCTGCCCTACGTCATCAGCGGCATGAAACAAGGCTGGGCCTTCGCCTGGCGCTCGCTCATGGCCGCCGAAATCTTCATCTCCATCGCCGATGGCCACGGACTCGGCCGCCTCCTCCACTTCGGCCGCGAACACAACCACATGGGCCAGGTCATCGGTGTCATGCTCGTCATCGTCCTGATCGGCCTCCTCGCCGACAAACTCCTCTTCTCGCCCTGGGAAAATTTCATCCACCGCCGCTGGGGGACCGCGCGCAATTAGCCGTGCATTGACCCAGGGCGTTTTCATTCTCGATCTCCTTCATTGATTCCCAGGGAGCGCCGCAGCCAGGAGCGCCGCAGTCAAAGCGCCGCAGGCGCCTGCGGCTCGTCGGCCCGGCCGCGAAGCCAATGAAAAAACACCCAGCCCAAATCCTCCTCGTCGTCGAGTCTTTTCGCTTTCCATTCATTATCAACATCTAATCCTTCACAGACGAAAACGCCCTGGCATCGGCCGGCACGCTCCCCAATTTGCTGGTGCCGGCCCGCCCAACCTGCGCATTGTGCGCCCGCCCTCCCGCTCTCCCGCACCGCCGCACCCGCGAATCCATGGCCCGATCCACCCCGCCTTCATCCAAATCGATCCGCCCGATCAAAAGACTCCTCGTGGCCAACCGCAGCGAGATCGCGATACGCGTCATGCGCGCCGCGACCGAACTGGGCATCCGCACAGTGGCCGTCTACGCCGCCGAGGACCGCTTCTGCCCGCACCGCTTCAAAGCCGACGAAGCCTACGAACTCAACCGCGACAAAGGCCCGCTCGGCGCCTACCTCGACATCGAGGGCATCGTCGCCCTCGCCAGGGAAAAAGGCGTCGATGCCATCCACCCGGGCTATGGATTCCTCTCGGAAAACCCGGCCTTCGCCCGCGCCTGCGCCGAGGCCGGCATCCTCTTCATCGGCCCGGACGCCCGGATCCTCGAGATGATGGGCGATAAAACAGCCGCCCGTGACGTGGCCCGCCGTGTCGATGTCCCCATCCTCCAGGGCACCGACGAGCCGGTTTCGGACCGGCGGCGCGCGGTCGCCATCGCGCGTCGCATCGGATTTCCTCTCATCATCAAGTCGGCGTTCGGCGGCGGCGGCCGCGGCATGCGCATCGTCCGCGAGCCGGCCGAGCTGGAATCCCTGCTCGACGAAGCCCGCTCCGAAGCCGCCCGCGCCTTCGGCAACGGCGCCGTCTTCCTCGAAAGATTCGTCGCCCAGGCCAAACACATCGAAGTCCAGATCCTCGGAGACAAACACGGCAACATCCTTCACCTCCACGAACGCGACTGCTCCGTCCAGCGCCGACACCAGAAAGTCATCGAACAGGCCCCCAGCTACGGCGTCGATCCATCGATCATCGACGCGCTCTGCGCCTCCGCCGTCAAACTCGCCCGCGCCGTCAATTACACGCACGCCGGCACGGTCGAATTCCTCGTCGATGCCGCGTCGGGCGACTGGTACTTCATCGAAATGAACCCGCGCATCCAGGTCGAACACACCGTGACCGAAGAAGTCACGGGCATCGACATCGTGCGCAGCCAGATCCTCATCGCCCAGGGGCACAGGCTGCACGACGAGCCGCTCGCCCTGCCGCCCCAGGACCGCATCGAGAAATCCGGCTACGCGATCCAGTGCCGCATCACCACCGAAGATCCCGAGAACGGCTTCACCCCGGACTTCGGCAAAATCCTCACCTACCGCAGCCCGGGCGGATTCGGCGTGCGCCTCGACGGCGCCCTCGGCGTCAACGGCGCCGTGATCACGCCGTACTACGACTCGATGCTCGTCAAACTCACCGTCTCGGCGCGCACGTACGCCCAGGCGCTCGACCGCATCGACCGCAGCCTGCGCGAATTCCGCATCCGCGGCGTCAAGACGAACATCCCGTTCCTCATGAACGTCATCCATCATCCGGATTTCCTCGGCGGCCGCGCCACCACCCGGTTCATCGATGAAAACCCGTCCCTCCTCCACTTCACCGCCCGCAAGGACCGCGCCACCAAGCTGCTCAACTACCTGGCCGACACCATCGTCAACGGCAACCCGTTCGCCAAAGGATACCGCCCGCCCAAACAACTCACCCTGGCCCCGCTCCCGAAATGGGACCACCGCACCGAGCCGCCCTCCGGCACACGCCAGATCCTCCACCGCCTCGGACCGGAAAAATTCTGCAGCGAGTGGATCGCCAAACAAAAACGCCTGCTCGTCACCGACACCACGATGCGCGACGCCCACCAGTCGCTGCTCGCCACCCGCATGCGGACCTACGACATGCTCGCCGTGGCCGACGCCGTCGCGCGCCTGACACCGAATCTTTTCAGCCTCGAAATGTGGGGCGGCGCCACCTTCGACGTGACCATGCGTTTCCTGCGCGAAGATCCGTGGGAGCGCTTGCGCCAGATCCGCGAACGTGTGCCCAACATCCTGCTGCAGATGCTTTTCCGCGGCTCCAACGCGGTCGGGTACAGCAATTACCCGGATAACGTCGTCAAAGGGTTCGTGCGCCATGCCGCCGCTAACGGCATGGATGTCTTCCGCATTTTCGACTCCCTCAATTACCTGCCCAATCTCACCGCCGCCATGGAGGCGGTCCGCGAGGACACCAATGCCATCTGCGAGGGCACACTGTGTTACACCGGCGACATCCTCGACCCCGCGCGCGACAAGTACGACCTCGCTTATTACGTGCGCCTCGCCCGCGAACTCGAAAAAATGGGCGCCCACATCCTTTGCATCAAGGATATGGCCGGACTGTGCCGCCCGTTCGCCGCCAAGAAACTCGTCAAGGCGCTCAAAGACGAAATCGGCCTGCCCATCCATTTTCACACACACGACACCAGCGGCCTGAACGCCGCCAGCATCATCGAGGCCGCCGACGCCGGAGTCGACATCGCCGACGCCGCCATCGCTTCGCTCAGCGGCGGCACCAGCCAGCCGAACCTCAATTCACTCGTCGCCGCGCTCCAGCACACGCCGCGTGACACCGGCCTCGACGCCGATGCCCTTCAGCAGTTTTCGGACTACTGGGCGGCGGTCCGCGAGTTTTACAAACCATTTGATACCAGCGAACCGTACGGCACGGCGGAAGTCTACCTGCACGAGATGCCGGGCGGCCAGTACACCAACCTCAAGGAGCAGGCCGCCGGCATGGGCATGGCTCACCGCTGGCCGGAAATCGCCCGCACCTACGCCGAGGTCAACCAGCTCTGCGGAGACATCGTCAAGGTCACTCCGTCCTCCAAGGTCGTCGGCGACCTCGCCATCGAGTGCGTCGCCCGCGGCGTCAAACCGGCGGATATCTTCAACCTCCAGGGCGCGAAATGGAGCAAGGACGTGACCAATATGTTCGCCGGCTGGCTCGGCGAACCGTTCTACGGCATGGACAAGGCGCACGCGGCCGATTCCCGCAAAAAATGGGACAGACTCGCCAACGCCATCGTCGGCAAAGACGAAAAACGCATCAAGGGCCGGCCAGGCCGCCATGCCGCGCGCCTGAACCTCGACGAAGTGCGCGCCGATCTGAAAGCGAAATTGAAGAAAGATCCGACCGAGGACGACGTCTGGAGTTACCTGATGTATCCCGACGTTTTCCTCAAATTCGCCGCGTTCCGGCGTGACTTCGGGGACGCCTCGCCTCTCCCCACGCCGGCCTATTTCTATGGCCTGCGCGACAAGGAGGAGATCAACGTCTCGATCGAGCCCGGAAAGACGCTCTTCGTCAGGCTGCTCAACCTCACCGAGCCCGACGCCCACGGCCAGCAGACCGCCATCTTCGAACTCAACGGCTATCCACGCCACACCCAGGTCACCAACAAGACGCTCGCCAAGGACGTCGCCACGCGCCCCAAAGCCGATCCCGCCGACCCCACGCAAGTCGGAGCCCCCATGCCAGGCATGGTCGCCAGTATCGCGGTCACCGTCGGTCAAAAAGTCAAGGAGGGCGAAACCTTGCTCACGCTCGAAGCCATGAAGATGTTCGCCGCCGTCGCGGCCCCCATCGCCGGCACCGTCACCGAGATCCTCGCCAAAGTCGGCGAAAGCATGGAATCCAAAGACCTCCTCGTGCGCCTGACAAAGTAACCCGCCGGTCCCCGGCGCCCTTCGCAAGACGGCCCATGCGAGGAACCGGACAATCATGCGAAACGCCATTGACGCACCGTAGCCCGCCGGTCCCCGGCGCCCTTCGCAAGACGGCCCATGCGAAACCCGCCCCAAGATCCTGCGAAACCATTCACGAAACCCATCACAAGCCCTGGTCAACCGCCTTCGGCATGACCGGTTCGAGATTCAGCCACGGAGTGACCGGATCGCGGTCCGGCGGCACCGGCGCCGGCATGAATTCTCCCGTGACCGGCAGGCTGCGGATGTAGAGGTAAAGCGACTTCAGTTCCTCGTCTTCCATGGCATGCAGGCTCGGCCAGGGCATGGGAGGCAACCCGTGGCGGCTGCGCACCATTTCGATCCACGTCCCGGAATCGTCCCAGGCCGCCAGGTGACGGCGCAGATTTGATGCGTACGTCGTTCCCCAGGGGCCGCGCCAGCCGATCGGAGCGCCGGTCAGCCATTCGCTTTCGGGGACGTTCGGATCCTGCATGAATCCCGGCGTGTGGCAGTCGTTGCACCCGCCGATCCGCACGAGATGCCGCCCTCGTTCGATGCTCGCGCCGGCCGTCTTCGGCGGAGAGGGCGGGGAGGCCTCGTGTTTTCCGAACACCGGGTTCGAAAGCCGGCTCACACCGATGAGAACCCCCGTGCAGGCCAGCACCATGAAGAGATGATTCGTATTCATACACCGCCATATCCGCCGCCCCTCACCCGATCTTTCCACAATCACACACTTTTTTTCGCAGATCCATGGCCCCCCCGCCCTCTCGCATCCCCCTTGTCCTTTCCGTCCCTCCTGTCCCTCCTGTCCCTCCTGTCCCTTCCTTCCCATCCCACCCCACTCAAAACGTCTTTTCCCCGAGACAAGAATCGGCAGACCGTCGGCGTCTTCGGGGTTGCCGGAATCCCCTGATGCCGTTCATGGTGGCGGCCTGCTCATGAACTTCCGCTTCATCCTCAATTCACTGGCCTGCTGCCTGCCACTGGCCGTCCTCGCGCCGGCCCGGGCCGAGGCGCTGCTCGATCTCCAGAAAGGCGACCACATCGCCATCGTCGGCAGCGGGCTGGCCGACCGCCAGCAACACCACGGATGGCTGGAAACCCTCATCCACCGCGCCTGTCCCGACCACGAATTGACCGTGCGGAACCTCGGCTTCGCGGCGGACGAGGTGAACTATCACCCGCGCAGCGACGAAGTCCCGGCCACCGAATACTTCCTGGACATGAAGCCGGGCACCCTGGCGACCAAGGTGGGGAACACGGATGTCGTGTACACGGCAGGCGCCGATTTCCACGCCAGCGTGATCCTCGCCTACTGGGGGTTCAACGAGTCATTCAAGGGCGAGGCCGGCCTGGACAAGTTCAGGAGAGATCTGGACGCCTGGCTCAAGAAACACCTGGCCGCCGACTACGGCCGGGGACGCCCCCCGCGCGTCATCCTCTTCTCCCCGATCGCCCACGAAGATATGCGCCAGCCGGCGGATTTTCCGGATAGATCCTCCAACAACAAGAACCTGGAACTCTACACGCGCGCCATGGCCGAAGTCGCGCAGGCGAACAACGTCCCGTTCGTCGACCTCTTCAGCCCCTCGCTCGAATTGTTCCGCTCCTCCGGCACACGCTTGACGATCAATGGAGTCCACCTCAACGAAGCGGGCGACAAGGCGCTCGCCCCCATCCAGTTCCGGCAGCTTTTCGATCGCGATCCCTCCCCTCTGGCCGATTCCGCGGCCGATCGCATCCGCGAAGCCGTGTTGGATAAAAACAAGCTGTGGCACAGCCGCTACCGGACGGTCGACCAGTACAACATTTACGGCCAGCGGTCGCGCATCAAGTACGTCGGCATCGACAACGCTACCGTGCTCGGCGCCGAAATGGCCCAGCGCGACGTCATGACCGCCAACCGCGACCGCGCCGTCTGGGCCGCCGCCCAGGGACGCAATGTCGTCGTGGCCGACGACAATCTGCCACCCGTGCCGGCGGTCCCGCCCAACGTCGCGAGTGCCGTGCCGTACCTCGACGGCGAGCAGGCGCTCCAGCACCTTTCCACTCCGGACGGCGTGAAAGTCGAGTTCATCGCGTCCGAAAAAGAATTCCCCGAACTCGTCAATCCGGTCCAGATGAACTTCGACACCCGCGGGCGCCTCTGGGTCGCCGCCTGGCCGAACTACCCCGAAACCACCCCGACCACCACCGTCTTCGACAAGCTGCTCGTCTTCGACATCGATCCGGAAACCGGCAAATTCACCAAGTGCACGACATTCCTCGACGGCCTGAACTGCCCGACCGGATTCCAGTTTTACAAGGACGGCGTGCTCGTCATGCAATCGCCCGACATGTGGTTCGTGCGCGACACCGACGGCGACGGGCACGGCGACTGGAAAGAACGGATTGTGCACGGCCTGGACGCGGCTGACTCGCACCACGAAACGAACTCGATCTGCTACGAACCGGGCGGCGCGCTCTATTTCAGCGACGGTGTTTTCCACCGCACCAACGTCGAAACGCATCACGGCCCGGTGCGCAACTCCGACGGCGCCATCTACCGGTACGAGCCCCGCACCGCCCGCTTCATGCGCCATGTCCCCTATGGCTTCGCGAATCCGCATGGCCGTGTCTTCGACCGCTGGGGCAACGACATCATCACCGACGCCACCGGCAACGCGAACTACTTCGGACCGGCCTTCAGCGGCCACCTCGACCGCGGCGCCCACTCCGGCATGAAGGAGTTCTGGCAGCGCCCGTCACGTCCCTGCCCCGGCACCGCCATCCTCAGCAGCCGCCATTTCCCTGATGACTGGCAGGGGATGTTCCTCAATGCCAATGTCATCGGCTTCCAGGGAATCTTCCGTGCCCGCGTCAGCGAGGACGGCGGCGGCCTCAAGGCCGAAACCGTCGAACCACCGCTCCTCCACACCGACGTCGCCAAAAATCCCAATTTCCGCCCCAGCGGCATGGCCGTCGCCCCGGACGGATCGATCTACGTCATGGACTGGTCCCAAATGCTCATCGGCCACCTCCAGCACCACCTGCGTGACCCGCATCGCGACCACCAGCACGGCCGCATTTACCGCCTCACCTACCCCGGCCGACCGCTCCTCAAGCCAAAGAAGATTCACCGCGAGCCGGTCGAGGCGCTCGTCGAACTGCTCAAGGAACCTGAGGACGACGTGCGCCTCCGCGCCAAAATCGAACTCGACACCCATGACACCGCGCAGGTCATCGCGGCCGTGCAGCGATGGGAAAAGAACCTCGACAAGGCGGCGCCCGAGTACGAACACCACCGCCTCGAAGCCCTCTGGGTTCACCAGTGGCACAACGTCGTCAACCGTCCGCTCCTCGAGGAAATCCTCAAGTCGCCCGACCCGCGCGCCCGCGCCCAGGCCGTCCGCGTCCTCTGTTATTGGCGCGACCGGGTTCCGAATGTGCTCGAGCTGCTCTCGGTCGCCGTCGCCGACGCCGCGCCGCGCGTCCGCCTCGAAGCTGTGCGCGCCGCCAGCTTTTTCCGCGGATCGGACACCATCCACGCGCTCGAAATCGCCAACGCCGTGGCTGCCGACAAGGATTACTACATCGACTATTGCTACAAAGAGACGATGAAACAGCTCGTCTCGCTCCCGGAAGGCGCCGCCGCCAACGACGCCGTGCTCCAGGCCCGCCTGCGCGTCAAACCAGGCGCCACCTACGGCCCGACACGCAAAGACCTTCCCCAGGAACACCGCCGGCTCTACGACCTGGGCAAAGAAGTCTACGCCCGCGAAGCCCACTGCGCCACGTGCCACCAGGCCGACGGCAAGGGGATCGACGGCATTTACCCCGGCCTCGTCAAAAGCGAATGGCTCGCCGGCGACCCGCACCGCGCCATCAAGATCGTGCTCCGCGGGCTCTACGGCCCGATGGAATTTCAAGGCCAGACCTACGGCCCCGAAAAAGGCACGCCTCCCATGACCGGATTCGCCGCCCTCCTCAACGACGAGGAAGCCGCCGCCGTGCTCACCTACGTCAATCAGTCGTTCGGCAACGACCTCCCCGCCGTCCAGCCAGAAACCATCGCCGAAGTCCGCGCCGCCACCAACGACCGCTCCATCTTCTATATGGTCGACGAAATCCTCAAGGAACATCCGCTCGGCCGGTAATCCCGCCATGAAAATCGAAGGAATCAAAGGCTGCTACGAGAAAACCCGCGGCCTGTTCTATTTCGCCCGAATGTGCTCTAAAATCCGCCTGCACGCGGAACACAAACTGCCGCCCGACCACCAGGAACTGCTCGGTTCCGGCTTCGACGGCCGGACATGCCGCTATCTGGGTGTCCGCTACGATGACGTCCGCGCTCAAGTGCTCGCCGGAAAAACCGACGAGGAAACGCTCGATTGGTGCCTCGCCAACGGCCGGAACCTCACCGACGAAGAGGTGCTCATCTACAACAGCTTCATGAGCAAACGCGGCTGGCGCGACGACGAAACCGCCGAGTTCATCCCCGCCATGATCAAACAATACGGCCTCGAAGACCCCGCCGGCAGCCTCCTCACCGACTTCGACATCATCGAAATGGACGAGGGTCGATGGTACCCGGATATGTGGAAAGACGCCTGGAAATAAAAAGGCCTG
>CAZYHO010000113.1:0-11560 GCA_964647495.1 uncultured Akkermansia sp.
GTCGCCGCGCAGCTTGCCGCCCGGACGCGGCAGCCGGTGTACGTGCCGCTGGGCGCGGATTCGCGGCTTGCCGAGTCTCCCGGGCCTGGCGCGGATGATGTGGGCCGGTCGACCGCCGCGCCCGCACCCGCGCCCGTGTCGTCCGGCGTCGGCGCCGACGCCGGCGCCATGGAGGCCGATAGCGGTTTTTTGCCCCGTGTTCGTTTTGCGCAATCCGACTTGTTTTCCGCGATCGACTTCGAGGCGCCGGAGCGTTCGTTCGATGTGCTGGCGGCCAATCTTCCATACATCCCCACCGGTGAAATCGCGTCGCTGAGCCCCGAAGTCCGGAACGATCCCGCGCAGGCGCTGGATGGCGGCGAGTCGGGCCTGGAAATCATCGGGCGGTTTATCGCGGACGCGAAACGCTTCTGCGCGCCGGGCGCCCTCGTCGCTCTCGAACACGGACCGGACCAGGGCGAGGCGGTCGCCGCGCTGCTGGCGCGTGCCGGGTTTGAGCAAGTCGCCGTCGAGCACGACATGAGCCGGCGCGCCAGGTTCGCTTTCGGCATCGCCCGGTGACGCGCCACCCTGCCCGGGACGCATCGTGTTGGTCCGGAAATCGTGCGTCGCGGATACGCCCGCGGCGGCGCGGCGGGATCCGCGAGGGCGGCACCGGGTGTGGCGTAGTCGGTTTTGCGGAAGAAATCATGGCAGAGTTTGGCAGCGAGCGTTTCGCGCCGTGCCGGTCAGGTCGCCGGACTCGGAGTGTCAAAGAATGTGCGGAGACCATCCGCGAGTGTGGCGGCGTCTGCCGGCAGGGTGGGGCCGACGCCATTTTCAGGCCCTCACAGGCTTCAGAACGAATATTTGTGGGCCTGTGCGCCGCGTCCACCGCCGCCCAGGCTTGCCGACCTTGTGGCCGAGGAACGCATCACCGTGCGTCGCCACAACCCAGAGTGCGAGGAGGAGTCTCGGCATTCCCATAGCGCGATCCTCACACTTGCACCCGCTCCATCGTCGCGCCGAGCTGCGTGAGCTTCTCGTCGATGTGTTCGTATCCGCGGTCGATGTGGTACACGCGGTTGATTTCGGTTTCCCCCTCGGCTCGCAGCGCGGCCAGGACAAGCGCGGCCGAAGCGCGCAGGTCGCTGGCCATGACGGGCGCCGCGCTCAGTGCGGGCACACCGGTGATGATGGCGGTGGCGGCCTCGCGCGAGATCGCGGCGCCCATCCGTTTGAGTTCGGGCAAATGCATGAACCGCTCGGGAAAAACCGTTTCCGTCACCGCGCTCACCCCGTCCGCGAGCGCGTACAGCGCGCAGAATTGCGCCTGCATGTCGGTCGGAAATCCCGGATACGGTTCCGTCGTCAAGGTGCCGCCTTTCCACCGGTCGCGACCGTAAATGCTGATTTCGCGCGCGCCGGATTCGACCTCGAAACCGCTTTCGCGCAGCTTGCCGATCACCGCGCTCAGGTGCTGCGCGTTCACTCTCTTCAACGTCACTTTCTTTCCAGCCAGCGCGCCCGCCACCAGAAACGTGCCGGCTTCGATGCGGTCGGGGATCACCGTGTGCTCGGCCCCGTACAGCTCCTTCACGCCTTCGATCACAATCCGGCGTGTGCCCGCGCCTTCGATCCTCGCGCCCATCTTGACCAGGAAATGCGCCAGATCCTCGACCTCGGGCTCGGCCGCCGCCCCCTCGATCACCGTCGTCCCCCGTGTCAACACCGCCGCCATCATCAGGTTGTCCGTGCCCAGCACCGTCGGCCCGTGCTTGCCCCGCATGCTGATCTCCCGCCCGCCCGCCGATCCGCCACTCCCACCCGCCCCCCGCCCACGGCCTCGCTGCACATGCATGTCGCCACCCTTCGTCTCGATCAACGCGCCCAATTCCTGCAACCCGCGCAAATGGATGTCGATCGGGCGGTCACCGATCACGCAGCCGCCGGGCACCGAAATCGTGCACTTCCCCAGCCGGCCGTACAGCGGCCCAAGCACGCAGATCGACGCCCGCATTTTCCGCACCAGCTCATACGGCGCCACGTGGCCCACTTTCTCCGCTCGCACCTCCACCGTCCCGCTCGCCCGCTCCACCGACGCCCCCAACTGCGCCAGAATCTGCGTCATGTAATTCGTGTCGCTCAAGTCCGGCACCCGCCGGATCACACAGGATTCCCGCGTCAATAACGTCGCCGCCAGGATCGGCAGCGACGAGTTTTTCGACCCGCTCACATGCACCGTCCCATCCAGCACCGCCCCGCCACGAATCAACAGTTTGTCCATCGGCCCCCATGGAGGCCCGGCCACACCGATTTGCAAGCACACTTGCCACGGGGACAGACCCTCTGTGAATCCGCCGTGCTGGCGCACGTGGCGGAATTTTGGCCGGCAGGAAAAAGAAGTTGTGATTTGGTCAAATGGCGATATTATTGAGCCATATGGCAATCAAGTATTCAAAGAAACGCAAATTCGGGCCCCTTCACGAGCGGCAGGGACCCTTGCCGGAACCGGTGACGACGCTCGAATCGCCGATCGCGGAATACCATTGCCGCAATATTGAGGTGGTGGAAACGGTGGATCATTGGCTGGAGGTGTTGCGGAAACTGGAGGTCGCTGTCACCGAAAAGGCCGGGAGCACCCTGAGCCAGGTCCGCGAGGCTCTGCACCGCGGCGTGCCGCGCGCGGCCTTCGAACGGCTGCGCGCCGATCTCGGCATCTCCAGCGAGGAACTGGCGGACATCCTCGGCATTCCGACCCGCACGCTGGCGCGCCGTACGGAGCGCTTCAAGCCGGACGAATCCGAGCGCCTGCTCCGCCTCGGTTCGGTGCTGCGCAAGGCGGCGGACGTGCTTGAAGGTCCGGAATCCGTCCGCCGCTGGATGACCCAGCCGAAACGGGCGCTGGGCGGGCTCACGCCGCTGCGCTGCTGTGACACGGATATGGGCGCGCGGGAGGTGGAAGCGCTGCTGACCCGCATCGAGCACGGCGTCTTCTCATGATCCCGGCGTTCCGGCTCTGCAAGACGAAGCACCTGGCCACCGCCTTCACCGGTGAGGGGGCCCGGATCGCCGGCGGCCGCTGGAATTCGCCCGGCGTGGCGGCGGTTTACGCTTCCTCGTCGCTGTCGCTGGCCACACTGGAGGTGCTCGTCCATCTCGAAGAACCTGAGGCATTCGCCCGCATGTTCTCGTGGTTCGCGATGGAAATCCCGGATGATCTGGCCGAGGTGCTGGACGCAGCGAAACTTCCCCCCGGCTGGTGCGCCGACGAAAGCACCGCCGCCACGCAGACGCTCGGCGATGCCTGGGTCCGCTCGCAACGGACTGCCGTGCTCGCCGTGCCTTCAGTGGTGACGCCGGGGGAAAGCAACTACCTGCTGAACCCCGGGCACCCGCGCTTTCCCGAAATCCGCATCGGCAAGCCGCAGCCCTTCCGGCCGGATCCGCGGCTGGCAGGGTGAAAGGACCGCTCCAAGACTCGGACATCAAAGCGAAGCCCCGGGGTGGGACGCGAGCCTCCGGGCGCGTCAGCGGTTGCCGGTTGCAGAGGATGGCCAGGTTCCCGATTTCCCCGAGGCGTCCGGGCAGGAGGCGAACGATTCGGGCGGGGAAGGTACGTGGACAGCGGGGCACGGTACACGGGAAGGGAGGGGGACAGACCCTCCATGGCCTCATCCTCGGCCTGATCGGCATCCTCGACCGCGAGACGATTGCGAGACGATTTGAAGGATGCTGCCAGAAAGTCAGCGAGAATCAGGGATGAACGATCTTGGGATCTCCAGACCGGTAAAACGACGTGAAATCGTCGATATCAAGCGTGAAGAGCTTCCTCGCTCTGGCTTTGCGGGCGGTCACGAGATGGAGAAAGTCGTAAATGGCGCCGCCCCGCACGCCGCGATGCTGAGACTCATCGAAGGCATCGAGAAGCTCCGCTTCCGTAAGTTCGATCAGGCGCAAGCGAGGGGCTATCTGTTGACGGAGGATACAGGCCGCATCCTTCGGGGAAATGCGGATCGCGAGGCGACCGCCTGTCAGCGTGCAAAAAGCTTCGGACAACGTATGAGGCCGCGCCTGGAGCTTTTCCAAGAGCAGAAGACGCCGACAGACCTCGTGGTCGGGATCCTCCCCATCCAAGGCTGCCACCAGCACCGAAGTGTCCACGGCATGACTCATGCGCGAGGGCGGCGGTTTTGATGTCGACGCTCCAACTCCTCACGCCCTGCTTTGATGGCCCGAACGATGTCCCCCCGTCGGCGGGGAGGCCCTCCCAGAATCACTGAAAGACCGTCCTCCCGCATCTCGATGCGGGCCTCTTCCGGCTCGGGAGCGAGTTCGAATTTGCCTGGAGACGTTTTGAGCCGAAGACGCGTCCCCTCCTTCAATCCGAGCCTCTCCCGCACGGACTTGGGAACCACCAGACGACCCGCCTTGCCCAACGTAACGATCTCCGCCATGCCAGGTATCCTCACCGGACTCGCGAATCTCCGCAACACGAAACCCCATCCCGCGAACGGACTCCAACTCAGCGGCATTCCGCACAAGCCAACCTGACACGTCGCCGCTCAACAGCCTTTCCCTCTTTGTGCCCATCCCCGAGCCTGCGCATGGGCACTGCTCGGCTTGGGAGCGGCTGCGGTGTGGAAAGACGGCGACCGTAGTTTCCATGTGGCTGAAGGAGAGGGGGGGGCAGACGCTCAATGGAAGCATGGACGCAGAGCGGGTTTTTGCAGAAACCGCCTGTGTGTCCTGAGAAAGGTGCGGCGGTACACGGTACACGGATCAGAGGTGTTCGGGAAGGGAAGGGGACAGACCCTCAATGGCCTCGCGGCAAGATGCCTCTGCGAAGGATCCTTGCTTCCGACTCCTGACCTCTGACCTCTGGTTATTGAACAAGAAACTCGAGGAGTCCGGCGATTTCGGCATCGGAGAGGCCGGTTTCGAGGCCTTCGGGCATGAGGGAGCGGGCGAGGCGTTCGAACGAGGCGATGCGGGTGCGGGGGAGGTCGATTTCCTGGCCGCCGACGAGGCGGAGGGCGACGCCTGCGGGGTCGTCGCGGAGGAGGAGCCCTTGCCAGATTTCGCCGTTGGTGGTGGTGACGGCGGCGGCGAGGAAGCGCGGGGCGACCTCGCGGTTCGGGTCGAGGATGCCTGCGAGGAGTGTGGGTTTGCCGAGGTGGCGGAACGTGACGCGATCCGGCCCGACGTCGGCGCCTTCGGCGCCATGGCGGTGGCATGTGAGGCAGCGCTGGCGGAAGACGGTTTCGCCGACCGTCCGGTCACCCGGCAGGCGGAGGGCCGGGAGGCGTGCGGCGATGGCGGCTTTGCGGTCCGGCGGCGGGGGGCCGAGGGTGTCGAGCGCGAGGGCGCGGGTTTCGGCGTTGGTGGCTGCGCGGAGTTGCTGGGCCTGGGATGTGGTCAGCTCCATGGCGCCGAGGCGGGTGGCGGCGACCGCCTTGAGCAGCGGCAGGTGCCAGGCCGGCCGGGCGACGGCGTGATCGAGGATGCGGCCGCGCAGGGCGGCGCCGAACCGCGGCCAGGCGTTCCAGACGGCATCGGCCTGGCCGGCATCGATGGCTGGCCAGGCGGCGGCGCGCACGGCATCCGGGGTACCTGGATCGAAGAATGTCCGCGCCAGGACCTCGGTGGCATCGGGGCGGGCGAGGCGCACGAGGACGGCGGCGGCGTCCGAGCGGGAATCGGGAGATTGCCGGGGATCGATCAGATGCGCGCGGGCGAGATCCGCGATCGCGGCGGTGGCGGCATCGTCGTCGAGAGCAAGGGTGAGTTTGAAGAAGCGCGCGGGGTCACTGGCGAAAGTGGCGCGCAACCAGCCGGCGGTTTCGGCGATGGCATCGGGCGCGGCACGATCCTGGCCGATAATGGCGACCCATTCGGGATCGGGATCAGGCAGGGCGCGGAGCAAAGCGAGGGCCTCCGAGCCGGACGTGAGCGAGAGCCGGATCGCCTCGCGCAATCGCGCCGAATCCGATGCGCCCTGCCAGAGCCGGGCGAGCGAGGGGACGCGATCGTCGACCGGCAGGCGGCCGAGAGCGAGCGCCCACTGCCGGCGCACCGCGAACGACGGGTGATCGAACAAGGCGGCGGTCTCGGAGCGCAGGTCGGCCGCCCACGCCGGGCGTTTTTCCAGGAGCTGCACGCCGAGGCGGACGACGGACTCGTCGCCGGACCGGAGAGCGCGGCGAAGGTCGTCGATTTCAACGGCGCGCAGGCCGTCGAGCGCCGCGAACGCGTCGAAGGCCGGCACGCCGCGCAGAACCGGAATGGCGGCGGCGTCCCGGCGTTCGACGAGCAGCCGCCTCGCGGTGGTGCGATGCCAGCCGTTGGCGTGACCGGTGAGGGCGGCGAGCGCGGTGGTTTCGAGCGCGGCGAGATCCACCGGCCGCCGCGGGGTGGCACCGGCGGGTACAATGCGATAGATCCGGCCGCGATCGTTGCCGCTGTTGAGGTCGAGGCGGCTCTTGAGCATCGGCGGGAGCGAATCCGGGTGCTCGATCACTTCGCGGTACATGTCGACTATGTAGAGCGCGCCGTCCGGGCCGTTGGCGCAGGCGACCGGCCGGAACCACGTGTCGCGCGAGGCGAGGAATTCCACGCTGGTCTCGGCGGGGTCGCGTTCGGCGACCGGCCCCTCCGGCGTTTCGCGCAGGTGCTTGCGATGGACAAGATTGCTGCCGACGTCGCCGACGAAGACCTGGCCGGTCAAGGCGGGCAACATGTCGCCGGTGTAAACGGCGAGCCCACTGGCCGATGTGAAATAACCCGATGCCCGGCCCCCGCCTTCGACGATGCCGGTGAGCACGCCGGAGGCACGCCAGTTCGTGCGGATGACACGCCACGGCTCCTCAGGGCTCAGGCGGAAAACTTCCGCGGCCGGGCCGTCGATCGGTATGTCGGCCAGCGGAGGCGAGGGACGGGCGAGCCGGTGCGTGGCATGCGGTCGCTCCAGGGCCACCCACTGGATGTGATGGCTGTTGCTGCAAACGAAACGGCGGCCGCCGGCATCGAAAGTCAGCCCGTATTGCGCGGTGCCTGACTCGGCGGTGAGCGCCAGCGTGTCCGGATCGAATGCAAAGTCCGCGCCGTCGAGCCGCACGCCTGCCACCGTGCCGCCATTGCCCGCGGTGGCGCCCCAGATCCGGTTGTCCGGGCCGAACGTCAGGCTGTTGACGAGCGCTTGCACGTTGAGCGAGGCGCGGCCGGCTCCGAAACCGGTGAGGACGACGCGCGTTTCGTCCGCCACGCCGTCCCCGTCGGTATCGCGCGCGTACAGGATGTCCGGCGCCGCGGCCACGAAGAGCCCGCCTTTCCAGCAGGCGAGCCCGGTGGCCCAGGGCAGCCCGTCGAGGAAAACGCCGGCCGTTTCGTAGCGGCCGTCGCCATCGCGATCGACGAGGCGTTTGACCCGCGAGAGCCGCTCCGCCCTGCGCTCGGAGTAATCACACATTTCCACGACGTAGAGGGCGCCGGCCTCGTCGAAGCACATGGCGATCGGGTCGACGACCTCCGGTTCCGCGGCGGCGAGTTCGATGCGGAAGCCGGGGGCGATCGCGAACGACTCGAGCGCGGCGGCCGGGTCGAGCGGCTGAAAGCGGGGCAGGTCGCCATCGTCCACCGACAACTCGTCGGCCCGCACGTCCGGGAGCGCGAGGGAGCAAAACACGGCGAGGGCGGCGATGGCGGATGCAGCCACCGCGCGCCGCGGGCCTGAAAGCGCGAATGTCATCGCTTTTTTCTTAGCCCGCGGGCGGGATTGTGGCAACCATGCCGGATGCAAACAAAGGTAGTTGCCTGCATGGCGGCGCTCTGGGTCTTCGGCCCGGTGGCGCCGGGACGCGCCGCCAACGACGAGCCGGAAGTGGCGCCGGAAATCGCCGTCAGCGAAGAACCGGAGCTACCGGGGCTGAAAGTGGCCGTTTTCGACTGCGACGCCACGCCGGCCCCCGGCAGCGCCCTCATGTACAACCCGATGAAGGCCGCGGGCCAGCTCACGTTGCGCTCGCGCGGCATCGTGTTGTCCGGCAGCGGATCGCCGATCGTGCTGTGCGCCGTCGACTGGATAGCCATCTGCAACGAAGGCCATGACGCCTTCCGCGACGCCCTGGCCGAGGCCGCCGGTACCACGCGCGAGCGAGTCGCAGTGCACACGTTGCATCAGCACGACGCCCCGCTCTGCGATTTCAGCAGTGCCGCCCTGCTGGCGGATCGCCCGATGGCGCCGCCGATATTCGACAAGGCGATCACGGAGCCATTGATCCAGCGCGCGGCCGACGCGGTGAAAGAGTGCCTCGACTCCGCGCGTCCGGTCACGCACGTGGGCTATGGCGAGAGCCGCGTCATCCAGGTGGCCTCGAACCGCCGCATCTTCGGCCCGGATGGCAAAGTGCGCGCCGTCCGGTACACCGCCTGCCGGGATCCGGAATTGCGCGCCGAGCCCGAGGGCGTCATCGACCCGATGGCCTCGGTGGTCAGCTTCTGGGATGGCGAGACACCGCTGGCGGCGCTCACCTACTTTGCCACGCATCCGCAAAGTTATTACCTCACCGGTATCGCGAATCCCGACTTCCCGGGAATCGCCCGCCTGCTGCGCGACCATTCGGTGCCCGGCATGCTGCACGTCCATTTCAACGGCGCCGGCGGCAACATCGGCGCCGGAAAATACAACGACGGCTCCCCGCCCAACCGCCAGGTTCTCGCCGCCCGGCTCGCGGCCGGACTGGAGGCCGCCTGGTTCGCGACCACCAAGACTGCGGTGACGGCCGCCGATGTCGAATGGTCGGTCGAACGCGTTTCCCTGCCGCCGGCGCCGCACCTGGACGAGGCCGAACTGGTCGCGGCGATCGAGGGCGAGAGCGACCGCTCGCTCACCACGTCAGCCATGCAACTGGCGTGGCTGCGCCGGTGCCAGTCAGGCCATCAGATCGAGGTGTCCGCGCTGCGGGTCGGCCCTGTGGTGGCGCTGCATTTGCCGGGCGAGCTTTTCGTCGAATACCAACTGGCCGCCAAGTCGATGCGGCCCGACATGCACGTGGTCATGGCGGCATACGGCGACTGCGGGCCGTGGTACATCGGCACGACGCGATCGTATGACGAGGGAGGTTACGAAACAGGCCCGCGGTCATCGTTTGTCGCGCCGGAGGTCGAGCCTGTGCTGATGGGCGCCATCGAGCGCCTGCTGAAAAAATAAGGCAGGATCGACTACCGGGACGCCGATCCTCGTGTATTTTTCGCGATGACCCAAGCTCTCGCGCTGATCACGATAAGCGGGTTGTCACTCGCTCTCACCGCCGATGCGGCCTCCTGGCTGGCCGATGAATTCGCGCGTCTCGACCTCGATCGGGACGGCCGGCTCACGCAGGAGGAGGCCGCGTCGCGATCGCAGGAACTGGCGGGTGCGGATGCCGATGGCGACGGTCTCCTGACGCTGCAGGAGGTGGAAACCCATGTGCGCCGCGAAATCGGACGCCGCCTGCATGGCACGCTCACTCCCGAGGCGCTGACCGAACATTTCAAGAAACTCGACAAGGACGGGGACGGCCGGCTGACGGGCGCGGAACTGGCACTGGTGTCGTGGTTGCGCGCGCTGGATGTGGACGGCGATCAAGGCGTCTCGCTGGCCGAAGTCACGGCGGCCTACAAGGCGGTCGAGACGGCCACGGTCGCCGAAGCGGTCGCCCCGCTCGACGCCCCGCCTCCTCCCTACGAGGCGCCGGCCGCCGGCCCCTCGGTCCGCGAAGAACCGCGCCGCCTGAAAGCCAGCGAACATGGCATCGGGCGCCGCGTCAGCGATCCGGTGCTGGAGAGGCTCGGCGGCGAAACCGCGGCCCTTTCCACACTGGCCGGGCCAAAAGGAACGGTCCTGTGCGTGCTCAGCCCGTCATGCCCGGTGAGCGCGCGGCAGCGGCCCGAGCTGGCGCGCTTGTCGGCGGCTTCCACCGAGGCGGGCTTCGGGTGGGTGTATCTCGAGGCCGAAGATCCGCTCGATGCGCAGGCGGTGGGAAAACTCGGTCTGACCGGCGCTTTTGTGCGCGATCCGGCGCGGCGGTTGCGGGCCGAGCTGCGCGTCTCGACGACGACGGAGATTTTCGTGATCGATGCGGCGCGCACGCTCGTTTATCGCGGGGCGCTGGATGATCGTCACGGCGTGGGATGGTCGCGCGACGAAGCGCGATTCCGCTACGTGGCGGATGCGCTGGAGGCGGTCGCGCATGGCCGGCGCGTCGAGATTGCAGCGACCACGGCGCCCGGATGCGCGCTCGATCCGGTGGCGCCCGCGGCCGCGGACGAGCCACCCCCGACTTTCCACAACCGCATTTCCCGGCTGATGCAGACGCACTGCCAGCAATGCCACCATCAGGGCGGGCTCGGGCCATTTCCGCTCGAGTCATCCGCCGATCTGAACCGCCATGCGGGCATGATCCGCCGCATGGTGCGCGATGACCTGATGCCGCCGTGGTTCGCCGCGCCGCCGCCGGCCGGACACGCGACGCCCTGGGCCAACGACCGCGCGCTCCCGACGGAAAGCAAAGCCGTGCTGCTTGCCTGGCTCGACGGCGGCCGCCCCGAGGGCGACCCGGCCGAGGCGCCGCTGCCGGCCACATGGCCGGAGGAATGGACGATCGGCACGCCGGACGTGGTGTATCAGATCCCCAGTCCGATCGCGGTGAAAGCGGAAGGTACCATGCCATACCAGAACGTGACCGTGGAGACGCATCTGCCGGAGGATCGATGGGTACAGGCATGGGAGGTGCTGCCCTCCGCCCGGGCAGTCGTGCATCACGTTCTCGTCTGGGCGGCCGATCCGTCCGCACCGCCCGCCCGAAATCGCGATGAAGAGGACAAGGGGTTTTTCGCCGCGTACGTGCCCGGAAACAACGCGGCCACGTACCCGCCCGGACTGGCCAAACGGCTGCCGGCCGGATCGCGGCTCCGGTTTCAAATCCACTACACACCGAACGGCACCGCAACACAAGACCAGGTCCGCCTCGGCATGGTCTTCGCGCCGACGCCGCCGCGCCATGCGGTCGAAGTGGCCACCATCGCGCAGCCACGCCTCCGCATCCCGCCGGGCGCGCCCGCCCATCCGGAGTCCGCCAGCCTGCCTGTGCCCGCCGAAGTGCGCCTCATCGGCCTGTTTCCGCACATGCACCTGCGCGGCAGGGCGTTCCGCTACGAAGTCATATCCCCGGATGGCGCCGCGCGCACACTGCTCCATGTGCCGCGCTACGATTTCAACTGGCAGCTCGGTTACCAGTTCGCCGAGCCAACCGTCATCCCCGCCGGCCACCGCCTGCGCGCCATCGGATGGTTCGACAATTCCGCCGACAACCCGCATAACCCGGATCCCGCCCGCACCGTCTCCTGGGGCCCCCAAACATTCGACGAAATGATGATCGGCTACGCCGAATACTTCGTGCCCTCCCAGCCGCTGCCCAGCCCGTCCGCCGCCCGGTGAAACGGGGGCCAGACCCCGTACGAAGGCTCCAGCCCTCATCGATCGGGGGCTCCAAATCCTGGGGCGATGCCCCATAGGCGTTAACTTAAGCATCCGGCCCATCTC
>CAZYHO010000114.1:0-11536 GCA_964647495.1 uncultured Akkermansia sp.
ACCGCAACCGCTCGACCAGTGGCGCCACCGGCAGGCCGGTTTCGGAAACCGCGGAGGCCACGCCAGATCGCGCCCGCAACGCCTCCAGCCGCGCGATCGCCGCGTCCCGGTCGCCGGATTTCAGATCGGCCCGCGCCGCCGCCAATTCCTGAGCTTCCGGTCCAGGCGCCGGCGGTTCGGCCGGAGGAACCGCCACCGCCAGTGCCGCCACGTCCGCCTCCGTGCCGGCGCCACCCACCGCCTGCGACGCGAACTCAGCCCACCTCTCCGCGTCGCGCCGAAGGTCCACCTCGGCCCGCGCCCGCTCCGCCCGCACCAGCCATATCCCAAGCGCCGCCAGGAGGACAAGCGGCACACAGAGCCACAAGGCCAGTCGGACGGGCGAGGGAGCGGGCGGCATGGTTATCCTGAAGGGGAAATTGATTTGAACAGAAGGCAACGAAGGAAACGAAGCAGGAACGAGTGGCGTCATTCTGGTCTCTCACCCGCAGCGTGAGAGACCGGGCAGACGATCTGTTCCCCAAACTGACTCAGCCTTTGTTACCTTTGTTTCCTTCTGTTCCATCCCATTCCCGAATTTAGGGTTATCAGTTTGACCGCGGCAAGATGACGCGCCGCCTGGGTAGCTGGGGCTGCTGGCCACCGGGCGCAGTCTGACCCGGCGCAGCCTGACCCGGGCCGCGCGGTTTCTCATAGGTGACGATCTCATCCTTTTTCACCCAGAAGCCGTCCTGGACCTCCCCCTGGATCCCGCCCGCGAACGCAGACACCTTTGTCGATTGACCACCTGCTATCGCCTCCGACATTGCCAGGAGATCCTGCCTCAGCGGCAGCAGCGGCCCGTCGGCGCCCTCGGGCACCGCATCCGACCAGACCACACGCCCATCTTCCAACCGCCGGTTGAAAAAGCGCGGCCGGTACACGTGCGGCATGCCGGCCGCATTGTCGATTTGCAGGCTCCAATAGAATTCCAGCCGGGCCAGTTCGTTCTTGAGGTCCGCGGGCATTTCCGCGGCAGCTTCCTCGCCCTCCGGCAGGATCAGGATCTGGCCGGGACGCAACGTCGCCGTCGGCCACGCTTCCAGCAGCGGTTGCTCGGTCCAATGATCTTCATCCGGATCGGCGTCGTTTTCGGCGCCTTCGACAGCCGTTTCAGCACCTTCGGCAGCCGATGAGCGCGGCGCCCGCTGGCGCGGCACCCACTGGCGCAGCACCGCCTTGGGCCAGTCGATCCGTTGAAACGCGCCGGGGTGTGGCGCCTGCAACGCCAGGAGAAGATACCCCAATGGAGGACCGCCGGAGCTGTAAGCATTCGGGAACCCGCTCACCGGCCAGAACGGCCCGTCCATGGATTGGCACAACCAGAGTCCTCCCTGCAAGGCCTGCTCGCTCAGCGAGGGTTTGAGTTCGGGCGGAACGAATGTCACGACGTTTCCGTGCCGAAGCGCTGGGAACGTGGCGGCCCGATCGTCTTCCATCGCGCCATCCATTCCCTGGAACCGGACGACCGCACCCAGATTGAGAAGTTCCATCGGGATGCCGGCGCGGCGCACCGCTGTTTCCAACGCCAGCTCAGGCGACGCCACGGTCTCCGCATCCCAGAGCGGCGCGGCGCCGGCCGGCCGGTTGCTCACCGTGCCGGCTTCGCCGAGGTCGAGGCGCAGCGTGATCGTCGTATCGCCATTGGCCCAGATCAGCACAGGGTCGTCGGCCAGCGGATCCCCGGAGGCGCGAGGAATGGCCAGCACATCGCCCCATCGAAGCGGCGGTTCCTCCGCGGCGCCAACGGCAATGGCCATGACATCCACCGGGATGACGATTTCCTGGAGATCCTCCTGCCGAGTGATCGTCGCCTTGTCCCACTGTCGCGGCAGCCCGCCCGCCGGCATGAGCGCCAACTGCCTCACGAACTGCCGCAGCGTGGGCGGGCCGTCCAGCACGGAGTCCACGGAAAACAGCGCGATGAAGGACGCGTGATGCTCCAGGTTTTTGCTCAGAGTGCGCCCGCGCTGCCGGATGTCCTGCAGAGTCGCCTCCCCTTCGTCGAGCCACACCGCTTTCGCCAACCGGGGATTGTCGCGCCAGTGGGCAGCCCTCCAGAGAAGCCGGAAGGTGGCGAGAAACGGCTGGTCGGCTTCGGCAGAGCCCCCGCGTATGCGAAAAAACTCCTCACCCGCCGCTACGAACAGGTTTTCCACTTCGCCCGGACGGGCGCCATGCCGCAACAGTAATTCGACGCCGGCCGGCCATGGTTTCCCCCAATTTCCGAACATCCTTGCCAATGGAGGCGGCGCTTCGGAGTCCCCGGCGTTCGGATCGGCGCCCGCTTCGAGCAGGGCGTCCAATGCCTGGAGCGCCTCGTCATTCCGGGCCCAGTTCCAGTTGCCGCACGCGCTGGCGAGCGGATTGCCGAATTCCGGGTGAACCGACTCGATCCTGGCCCCCGCCTTCAGCAATGCCGGAACGGATCGATAACCCTCGCTCGTTCGCTGGGCGGCGATCAGCGGCGTTTCGCCAGCTTCCGTTGGGGCATTGACGTCGGCCCCGGCCTGGATGGCCGTTTCCACCCAGCGCGGCCGACCAGAAATCACGGCGGCATGAAGCGCGGTCCAGCCGTCGGGAGCCCGCAGCTTCCAGCCTGCACCACCCGCCACAAGCGCTTCGATCACCGCCTCGGTCCCTCGCGACAAGGCCAGCATCAGCGGTGTTCGCGCCGGTTCGCCGACCGGCACATCCGGATCCGCTCCGGCCGCGAGGAGCAGGCGCACCGCCTCGGGCTGCCCGGTCCGGACCGCGAGCGTCAAGGCGGAAACCGACGGCTGGTCGTCGCGCTTGATGTCCACCACTCCGGTCCGATTGGAGTCCGCGCCGGCCTTCAGGATGTCGGCCAAGACATCGAGCGGCGCTGGCTGGGCGCCGCCCAAGGCCAGCAACAGGGCGGGACCTCGCACCTTCACCACGCGGCCGGGATTGTCTGGTTTCGGCTGCGGAAACAGCACGGAATGCGCGGGCACTTCGGAAACTTCCGCCACATCCGCCTTCGAGGCGAGCAACAAGCGGAGCACGCTCCAGCGCTGGTGCTGCAACGCGACAGCCAGCAGATTCCCGGTCGGCGCGCCGGCGGCGAACAACCGTTCGCAGGCCTTGAGCTGACCTGCTGCGGTCGCCGTCCGTGCGGCTTCGGCGAGATGCGGCGCGACTCCTGCCGCCTGCTCCGCGAGAAACCAGTCGATGACCGCGAGATGGCCGTTCGCCGCGGCGGCGACGAACGCATTGTTTCCCTCCGAGAACAGGAGGTCCGGGCTGTTGGCGGCCATCGCCTGTACACGCGCCAGTTCCTTCCGCTCATCCTCGGATAGCAATGGCCCCGGCGCGGCTCCCGGCGCATCCGGAACCGGCTGCCCCAGCGCTACCAGGTTTTCCCGGCTCAGCCGCACCAGCCGTTCCTTGTCCGGAAAGAGCGCGAGCAGTTTGCGATACGCCGCCTCCGCCTCCTGCGGCCGCTCGAGCTTCCGCAAACATTCACCCTGCCGGAAAAGCGCAGTCGCCGCCAGATCGCGCTGTTCCTCGAACCGCGCCGTCACCGCCTCATACGCCTTCAGCGCCGCCGCCACATCGCCGGTCACTTCTTCCGCGTACAGCGCTTCGCGCATCGCTTCGACCACCGACCCGTCCTCCGGCGCGCCCTCCGCCGCTCCCGCAAGCCCCAGCCACGCCGCCGCGCATCCCGTCAGACAACGGATCGCCACTTTCCCGGGAACAAAAAATGTCGTTTTCATCCCTGTACCATACTCACCGCGCCCGGCGAATGTGTCACGGAAATGTGAAATCGGGCGGGGAGGTTCCTGGTTCCTGGTTCCTGGTTCTTCGTTCTTCGTTCCTGGTTCTTCGTTCTTCGTTCCTGGTTCTTGGTTCTTGGTTCTTGGTTCTTGGTTCTTGGTTCTTGGTTCTTGGTTCTTCGTTCTTCGTTCTTGGTTCTTCGTTCCTGGTTCCTGGTTCACAATCTGATGTCTGGGGATCCGCTGGCCGAGCGTGCCAATGCTCCGATCAAGGACTGCCGCGCTTTTGTGGTCTGGTTTCGCCCTGGCAACCCCGACCGACCTCCAGGAAAGGAGGGCGGCGCGGCGCGCGATCGGTTCGTTCAGGCAGCGCCTGAACCAAGTGTTCAGGTGTCAGCCCGCCTCCAACACCCGCACCGACAAACCCGGCACGCGGCGGAAGTGCGCTTCGTCGTTGGGTCCCACCAGCACGCCGAAGCCCAAGGCCCTTGCCGTGGCGGCCACGCTAAGATCGTTTTGAGGAATCATCGTCCCTGCCGCGCACAATTCTGCGAAAATATCCGCGTAGCATTCTGCGATTTCCGCCGTGAATGGCTGCACTTCCAGCACTCGACGCAATGCTTCCAGGCGTGCGCGGCGTTGGGCGGCACGGGTGGGTGAATCCGCCAGGCGGACCCCGGTCAGCGCCTCCGCCCACACGACTGCTGGAAGCGCAATTTCTTCGTCATCGGGAAGCGCCGGCTGTCTTCCTTGCGCCTGCGATGTTTCCCAGACGATGAGCGCCGAGGTGTCCAGGATCAATCCCATGGGTTCACGGGCCACTGGTCGGATTGGT
This sequence comes from uncultured Akkermansia sp., assembly GCA_964647495.1. Lineage (GTDB taxonomy): Bacteria > Verrucomicrobiota > Verrucomicrobiia > Verrucomicrobiales > V1-33 > CAJBME01. The sequence goes on from CAZYHO010000114.1 coordinate 4,615, forward strand.
TCACCCGTTGCAGATCGTCGGCAAAAGAGGGATCGAGCGGCAGCGCGTCCACTGCCCGGCGCAACGCCCCCCATGTGGCGGTCATGCAGCCCGAAACAGGAGCCAATTCCGCCACCGGGCGGTCATTGCGCGTCAAAATGAAGCGCTCGCCCCGGTACTTGATGCGAGCCAGATAATCTCCCAGGTGACGCGCCGCCTCGGTGGAAGTGATAATCGTCGCCATGCGTAATGCTGTAAAACGCAGAATTACGTATGTCAAGCGATGCCTGAGAAGTAAAGTGCCTAGAAGTAAAGTGCCTGTCCCCTCTATGGGGAGGAGGAGAGGAATGCAGACACCCACTTTCACCATCCACACCGGCCACCATCCGGAAACGCAATAATGGGCGCAAGCCGGTTCGACGGGTCGCTTCGTGACGGCTGGCCTCTGCTCGCTTCTGCCTCCCTCGTCAATCAGGCGGCGGAATCTCTGCCAGCGCTCGCCGCAGCCGCTCGCGGGTGCCGTGGAGATCGCACCAATGTTCGATGTAGGCCATGTCGAGCGATTCCGTCCCCTGCACGGCGAGTACGTCACGGGCGTCCTCCAAATCCTTCGCCCGGCCCCAGCGCAGTTTTTGCACCACCACATCTTCAACCGCAGGCAGCCAGGTGGGGCGGTTGAGTTGCGCGGGAAAGATGCGGCGGCGGCGCTTGAACTGCTCTGTGACAAAAGGATCGTCGAACAATTCGAACAATTCGACCTTGAAGGGTGGGGGCTGTCTGGCGGAGCCGACCAGACGACGGCCCCGGGTCAAGGTGTCGAACTGGACTTGCGGATCGAACGCCACATGCGCCTCAAGTCGCTTTGCCACACGCAGGCTGCCGTCGGGTCCAGACAGGCCGATCACCACATCCACATCCTTCGTGGACCGGGGAATGCCATAGTGACTGGTGGCAAAGGCGCCGGTCAACATATGGTCCACACCCTCGGCCTCGCACGCTTCGATCACCAGCACCGCCAGTTCCTCGATTTTCATGCGCGGGTGGGTTCCCGGGTGGTGAATCTTCCCGCATCGTGGACGCGACTCAGGCGATCCAGCCGGCGGCGCACCTCCTTCCAGCCTTCCTCGCGATCCTCGAGCCCCTTCTGCCACATGGCGCCGGCAAGCATGTTCTCGAAAACGAAGTTGGTGAGTTCGAACGCCTCCGAAAGCCGCTGCTCCCCGGTCATCCCCCGCGCGCGCAGGACGCGTTCGCGGTAGATGTCGTCCTGAAGCGCCTTGAGCGCGGCGGGATCGTCATGAATGTTCGGCACGGAGGAAACCAGCCACACCGCGGGCGATTTTCAACCGGCCATCTCCGGCGCAATGCGAGTCGTGAAGCACGTCGCGAACGCAATGAACGTCAATTTTGCTCCAGCGCTCGAAGGCTTCGAACAGGCTCGTTTAACCAAACAGGCTCTCATGATGGAAAGCGCGGCACACCCGCGCACTTCAAATGGTCTCGCATCCCGAATTTTCATAATTAGTCAGACGCTTCACATCAACTCATGAGCAGGTCCTGCGGCCCAGACCCCCACTTTTCAATGTCGCGGGGGGCACTTTCAATTGTCACTGGACAGGGCCGCGCCAGCGAAGCAAATTCCTGGCGGCAAGAACTGTGAAATCTCGTCGGGGGTGTTCCGTTCGTTACTCCATGAAGGCGCGCTCCGCCCCCGGGAGCGGGCTCGAATCGCAAACCTGTCAGCCAATGAGTATGTCGCTTCGATTTCAACCCTGGTTTTTTCACTCAGTGCTCGCTTGCCCGATCGCGTTTTTGGCCTCGCTCGCGGCACAGGCGGAGATCGTGACAATCGCGCTGACGGGCGATCCCGTGCCGAACGGCGCCGGCGAGTTTTTCAATTTTGGCCACCCGACCATGAACAATGCCGGCCAGGTCGCATTCACAGCTTCATTTTATGACGAGGACGAGAGCGAACTTCCGGGCCTCTGGCTCGGGTCAGCCGGCAGCGGGCCACTCGCACAGATCGCCCGCTGGGGACAACCGGCTGCCGGCGGTGATGGAACATATTACAGTTTTTCGTTGGCGCCAGGGTTTGACGATCCTCCGGCGCTGAACAACCATGGGCAATTCGCCTTCCAGGCGCGACTTACAGACACGAGCAGCGGCTCGCTCAACGATCGAGCGATATTCCTTGGCTCAGGAGGCCCGCTGGCGCCTTTGGTTCGCGGTGGGCAGGCATTGCACGACGGAAACGGCAATTTCCACCGCTTTGATGGATTCACGATGAACAGCGCAGGGCAGGTTGTCTTTTCCGCTGCTTTGGAACCGGCAAACGGTGACCCCGCCGTCGATACCGGTCTTTACATTGTTTCGAGCGCTGGCGTGCCACAGAAAATTGTGCGCGAAGGCGATCCGGCTCCCGACGGCGATGGAACGTTCTCGATTCTTGGTCCCGGCGCACTCAGCGACAACGGGAAGGTGGCGTTTTACAGCCAGGTGATCAATCCGGCCAACAATGATGTGATTCTTTGCCTGGGGTCAGGCACCGGTCCACCAGTCATCCTTGCGCGCGAAGGTCAAGGCGCTCCGGAGGGGAATGGCCTGTTTGTTGCCTTCGGGCAGCCGTCAATCAACAGCACGGGAGACGTCGCCTTTGTGGCGAGCCTGAATTTTACGGAGCAGTTCTCGAATGATGACAGCGGAGTTTACTTTATTGCGGCGAGCGGTGGCGGACCGCAAGCCGTCGTGCGAGAGAGTCAGCCGGCGCCGAATGGCAGCGGCATCTATTCGTACTTCACACATCTTGTTCTTAACAACGCAGGGCGAATTTGCGTGCATGCCGGCATCCTCGATGGTCCGAATAGTGGCGATGCACTTGTCCTGCTTGGAGGTGGGCTGCCCGATGTGCTGGTAGGGCGGCGGGAAATCAGCGCGCCAGGCGGCGGCAGTTTCGCCGGTTTCGGCGAGCCGGCATTCAACAATGGCGGGCAGGTCGCCTTTCGAGCGTCCCTCATCGGCGGAGGGGCGGGCTTGTTCATCGGCAATGGCACTGAAACAATAGAGATCGTTCGCGAAGGCGGGAGCCTGGCAGGCCAGATCGTCAACGGCGTCCATCTCTTTTCGAACATCGGCGCGAACGGCGATCATCGCTGCGCCCTCAATGACGACGGACAGGTTGCTTTCTTCGCCAACCTTACGAACGCGAAGCGCGGAATTTTTGTTTTCACGCCCGTCCTCAACTTCATCGGTTCGGCAGCGGGAACTTTCGACGCGCCGGGAGCCTGGACTCTGGGCCTTCTTCCCGCGGCCGTTCATGATCTCGTTTTCGATCCTGCGACCGATGTAGTCCTCCCCGGACCGGGCGCAAACAGGAGCGTCAAATCGCTGCAGGTGGGTGGCGGCGCCGGCAATGCGACCCTGCAATTGCAGTCAGGCGTGACGCTCACCGCCACCAACGGATTGACCCTCACCGCCAATGGCGTCCTGGCCGGCGACGGCACCATTGCCGGCAACCTCGTCAGCGGCGGGCTGATCAGCCCGGGCAATTCGACGGGAGTGCTCAACGTGACAGGAAACATGACCCAATCAACCACGGGCCGTCTGCTGATCGAGATTGGCGGACCAACGTCGGGAGCTTGCGACAAAGTTATCGTTGAGCAATCCCTCGCACTCGCCGGAGGCACACTCGATGTTGTCTTTATCGATAACTTCACGCCACAGGGAAACGAGACTTTCGAGATTATCGGTGCAGGCTCGATCAATGGGACATTCTCCACCATCAATCTGCCTGCTCTCGGCGGCGGATTGTCATGGGACACAGCAAACCTCTACTCGACAGGCACCGTGCGAGTTGCCGGAGCGGGGTCGTCAGCCATCCAGGCGTGGCGGCAACTGCACTTCGGATCGCCTCAGAATAGCGGGCCGAGCGCCGACGGCGCCGATCCCGATGGCGACGGCGCGGTCAATCTGCTCGAGTTCGCCACCCGAACCGATCCGATGGTCCCCACCCGCCTCCCCTTCGATCAAGCGCTGGCCGACGGAAGCTTCAGTTGCACTTACACACGCAATAAAGCGGCGCTCGGCGAGGTCGATTTCAATGTCGAGTGGAGCGAGTCACTGGCCTCCGGAAACTGGAACACGACTGGCATCGCTGAAAGCGTCCTGAGTGACGACGGCACCGTTCAGCAAATCAAGGCGACACTGGCTTTCACTGGTGTCCGTCAATTCATCCGCCTGCGCGTAAGCGCCCAGTGAAGATGGTGGCGCAGCAGTTGCGTCAGGAACCGGGAACGCTTGAACCCGGCGGCATCCCCGGCACCCGGAGATCGAGCCATCTCATGTTCGCATGTCCACCGTCCTGGAGAAGCATGCCTGACGGGAGCGGGCGCTGCTCCTTATAGCTTGTGCGCCCCTCGCCCCCCACTCACCCGCCTTTCTCCCGTCAACGCTACCCCCCCACCCAAGTCGGCCACACTCACCACCTCCCACCCCGGCCCCCCTCTCACCCACCACCAAAATGGCGCGCGCCCACGAACTGCCGGCCAACTCTGCAAAGCAAATGCCTGGCATTCGGCAAGGTGATTTTCTTATGAGCGCACGACACCACGTTCGGCGGAGATCCCGTCTCGCCTTCCTGATCTGCGCCGGGTTGTTACTGGCCGTCTGGAGCGTGCCTGCCGCCGCCCGGACAACGGGTAACATTGCGATCGACCAGGTCAACGACAGCGAGGATACGATTTCCTTCACATTCACGAGCACCTGGCCGCGTGGCACTTCCTGTCAAGCCGAGTTCCTGCGTGCACTCGACGACACCCGGGCCGACATCCCGGATGCCCGCATCGAACCATTGGAGGTGGAAGGCGGGTTCTGGCCAAAGCCATGATTGCCGAGGCGCCGCTGCCGTTTATCAGGAAGAGGGCAGGGACAGGCCAATTGAGCGAGGCAGACTCCATTTTCCGCCGCTCTATTTCCCTCCCGAGTCGTCCCTTCTTCTCAAAGAAGTTGTCACGGCACCACGACAAACCCCCACATGCGAAGCGGCAGCGCGCTGACGCGTATCGGCTGTGGCGAATTCGGTTTCGCCCGCCACTTTGGCCGCAGCGAGATGGAGCGCATCATTGGTACGAACAAAGTGTCCCAGTGGGCCATGGGTTCAGTGCCCGCGCAGATCATCCATGATTTGCTGGAGAGGTGTTCCGGCGCGACCGGTGCGGCTCTGTTCGCGACGGAGCGCCCGTCGCTGCAACCACTCCTGGCTTGTGACGGCGGTTGCCGGGGAGGCTCTCTTCCGCTGCTCGACGCTCCCCTGCAATCACGACAACAGGCGCTGCTGCTGTATCGGCAGCCCGGCCACCTCATTTTCGATTTCCGACAGAGTACTCACACGCCAGAACCATGCCACAGACCCTCCATGCCGGCAAGCAAGCAGAAGAGGCGGACATCCCTTTTTACAATTGCTTCTGCCTCCCCCGTCAATCCGGCGGCGGAATCTCTGCCAGCGCGCGCCGCAGCCGCTCGCGGGTGCCGTGGAGATCGCACCAATGTTCGATGCAGGCCATGTCGAGTTCGTCCTGAATCGCCTTGAGCGCGGCGGGATCGTCATGAATGTTCGGCACGGAGGAAACCAGCCACACCGCGGGCGATTTTCAACCGGCCATCTCCGGCGCAAGGCGATAGCGCGAATGCAAATTCCTGGCAGAGACGTGATCTGCTGCGTGGCTTTTGACGGCCGCAGTACACTGAGGGAGTCTTCCAGGCGAGGTGACCCGCCCTGGCGATCGAGGACGGGTGCGCGCGATGAGTTGACCTGGGGGCATTCTGGCGCACTCGTCGTATTGAGATGATCATCCCATCCGCTCTTGGTGAGGTCTGGACCGCCTTTCGTCGGGGGTGGAAGGAATTGCTGGCGATCCATTTGACGGTGGCGCTGGTGTCGGCGGCGGCCGTCGGTCCTGTGGTGGCGATCGGAATCCATGGGGCTGTGTCGTTGTCCGGCGGGTCGGCGCTGAGTGACGCGGCGATTGCGGACTTTGTATCCGGTCCGTTGGGAGCGGTCGTGGCATTGATGATTGCGAGCGTGTGGGTCGCGGTGCAGTTGCTGGGCTACACGGCGCTCCTGGCGCCGGCCCGGGCGTTGCTGGCCGGCCGGGCGGCGACCGTGCTGAGCGTGCCGCGGGTGATGCTGCCGGCGCTGGGACGCGTATTGCGATTGTCGTTTCGCTTCGTCCTTCGGCTGGTGCTGTGGTCAGCGCCGTTCTTGTTCCTGCACGGCGCGGTTTACGCCGGGCTGCTTCGCGCGCACGACATCAATTATTACCTGGCGGAAAAACCTCCGTCGTTCTGGTGGGCGGCCGGGCTGGCGGCGGCGATCGCACTCGGCCACACCGTGACGGTGGCCTGGCTGGCCACGAGTTGGGTCCACGCGTTGCCGCTGGTCCTGTTCCGCCGCGCCTCACCGGGAGCGGCGTTGCGCCTCAGCGGCCGGAAGGCGGTCGGTCAACGGAAATGGATCGTCGGAGGGTTGGTGGCGTGGGCTGTGGGCACCCCGCTGCTCGCGGCAGCACTCAATTCCCCCTGGTCGGCGATCGCGATCTGGGCGGCGGGCAGGTTCAGCCACCATCCGGCCGCGCTGGTTGCCGCGCTTGGGCTGGCCGTGGCCCTGTCCCTCATCACCGGCTGGCTGGCCGGCTTTTTGGGCGAGGCGCTGCTCGCACTGCATCACATGCGGCTGTACCGCCTGGCGGGGCTGGATCGGGAAACCACCCATGAGGACGCGCCGGGCCGGCTGCCGGCAGTCGGAACGAAACCCTTCCTGGCCGGCGGCCTGCTTCTTTGCGCCGTCACCATGTTTTTTTGCCACCGATGGATCGAATCGCTGCACACAGAACATCCCACCGTGATCATCGCCCACCGCGGCGCCTCGGCCGTCGCGCCGGAAAACACT